>JBEICW010000061.1:0-10971 GCA_040383785.1 Ignavibacteria bacterium
AGCAAAACGAATGCTGTTGGTGTGGTTTCTTTTGAATTAAATTATGGGAATGAATGGGCAGTGAACATTTCAGAAATGAAGAATTGCGATTTTGTGGAATTACCAGAATATGGAGTTGCTACTCAAAATAAAACCATTACTTACGACGTAAAATATTATAAGCGAATAAATAGACCATTTGTGGATAGGAGTTTACTCACTTTGGCAACTGAAAATCAAACCCAATTAAAAGAAATAAAATACACTAAAAATCAAGTTTTAATTAATTTAAATGTTGTAAAAGCAGACAGTACTCCATTAGTTAATTATCCCGTAAATTTAACAAGTTATGCTCTTGGTAAAACATTTTTAGGAAAAACCAATACCTCAGGAGTGGCAAAATTTATAGTTCCAAACAATATGGATTATGAAGTAGATATTGATAAAATTGAGAGTTTTAATTTTGTTGATGTAGGTCGTTCTGGAGAATATTCGGTTGACCTTACGTATCAACCTACTGATATTATTGAAAAAGAAGTAAACGATACCATTGTGCAAAATGTTTCCAAAATAAAAGATGGTACTTCCTCGCGAGTTTACTTAAAATTAAAAGTAAAACAGATTGATGCTAAAACCCTAGCAAATGAAAATGTATATCTTCAAATGCTAAAATCGAATAAAGTATATAAGGCTAAAACAAATGCTAAAGGAGAGGCCTACTTTTTACTTCCATCAAAAAGAAAGTATATGGTGCATTTTAGATACCAAAAAGACGTGGATGTATTAAGTTATAAAGATATGCAAGGAATTTGTAGCGCTGAAGCTAATTTTACCTATGTGCCACAGGCTAAATTACAATTTCCAGAACAATTTGTTCCAACACCTGATAATTTATTACTCAAAGATTTTTTAGAGTTTCTATACAAACAATATCCTGACCCAACAGATGATGCGGCAGTTCGAATGGATGTTTCATGGGGTAATGACCAAATAAATGAGCAATCAAAAGAAGCCATTTTGCAATTGGGATTTAAAGTTAAAAAAGATGATGGAAAATTATACGGACCACCTTTAAATGTCTCTTTGGTAGTAGATAATAGTGGTTCAATGGAAGGTCATGATAGAATTGATGCTTTAAAATTTGCATTAATAAATTATGTTAAAAAATTAAGACCAACAGATATTGTTTCACTGGTAGTTTTTAATAGCAATTCAATCGTTACTGTTCCCGCACAAAGAGTAGGAGATGGATTGTATTTAAAAGATATGATTGAGGATATTGAAGCAGGAGGTGGTACAAACATTTATAACGGTATGGTAGATGGATACGAGCAAGTTTTAAAAAATTTTAATTCTAATTATACCAATCGAGTAATTTTATTAACCGATGGTTATGGAGACACCCCTGTTGACGTTATGGTTGCAAAATCTAAAGAGTATAATAAAAAGGGTATAGAACTTTCTGCAATTGGTGTTGGAGATGGTTACAATCAATCACTACTTTCATTATTAGCAACAGAGGGTGGTGGGTTGTTAAATTTTATTGCTGATTCAAAAAATATAAATGCAGCTTTTGAAAAAGATTTAAATAGTGTTTTAAGTCCCTGTGCAAAAGATGTAACCGTTGAGATTTTATACAATAATCAAATTGTATTTAAGCAACTTTATGGACATCCATTCACCAAGTCGAATGATAGAGTAACCATGACTTTAAATAATGTATACAGTGGATTAAATACATTAGCATTAGTAAAATTTGATTTAAATAAACCAACAGCACAAATTGAGAAAGAACCTGTTATAATTAAAATGAATTATTTTGATTATCGTAAACAAAAAAGAATTTATTCTGAAGAGAAAGCCTATTTAAAATGGGTCCCAGCTACACAAAATTTTGAGATTATTCTTGAAGCGCAGCATAAAAAAATGTATGCTATCGCTATATTGAATCAATCTTTAAAAGTGATGTCTGAAGCATTTGCAAAAAATGATAATCAAAAGGCATTACAAGAAATTCAAAATACAATTTCTCAAATTCAAAATTTATATCCTGAAGCCAAAGATGAAGATGTAGAAAAATTAGTTGCAAGTGCAATAGATTATGCGGATGCTTTAACACAACTTATTAAAAATAAAAAAGTTAAACATTAATTTAATAGATTGAATAATAAGTTGAAATTCAAACATTTGTATATTCAAACATTATTTAATATGTTTGAATTCAGCTATTATTCAAAATCAAAAATTATTATTACAACCGACGAGTAAATATAACATAAATTATGAAAAAAATATTGTATACAATTTTTAGTTTGTTACTTGGAACACTTAGTTATTCTCAATTTTTTAAAGACAATAAATATAATTCCTCTAATTCAGAGATTATTCATTACAATAATAAGTATGGACTAATGGATTCTAATCATACTTGGATAATAAAGCCTATTTATGAAGGATTATATGCATATTCTAGTTGGTTGGAATTAGATAAGCAAAATATATTTGATTCTAAAGGATTTTTATTAGCTTCTATAAAAGGAAAATATGGTTTTATAGATGAAAAAGGAACTGTTAAAATTCCATTCATATTCAATAGTTTGACTAATTTTGATAAAAATGGCAATGCTATCGCTTCTATATATAATATATATTCAAATGAAGAAAAATATGGAATAATTAATAGAACTGGTAATTGGGTATTAAAACCAATTTATCAATATATCAATCCTTATTCAAATGATAATATTTATGATAATAAAGGATATTTATTAGTTAAAATAAATAATAAATTTGGCTTTATTAATAAAAACAATAAGACTAAAATCTCATTTTTATTTGACAAATTATCGTATTTTGATGACAAAGGTTTTGCTATAGCATACTCTTGTCAAATAACATATGAAGATAAAGATTTAGAAAATAATATTACTAGAATACATTCTGATAATAAATGTGGTGTTATAGATAGAAATGGAAATTGGATAGTTTCCCCAATTTATCATAATATTGAACCATATTCTGAAAATAAAATTTTTGATTCAGAAGGATTCTTAAGAGTTCAAATGGGCCCTGAGATGGATTATGTATATAGGTTTTTGGATAATAATGGAAAATTATTAAAGGTCATTTCAAAATCAGATATTAAATCTTTTTTTAATAATAATTTTATAAATAATTTAACAAAAGTTAATTTATGCAAACAAAATGAAGATGATTATAATTTGACATGTAAATCAGGTATTGTAGATAGAAAAGGGAATTTTATTGTTCCTGCAGTATATAATGATTTAAGTTATGATAGTAGTGTTTATTTTCCTGAATCATTAGATCAAGTTGACTTTATATTAGCTGAAAAAAATAATAAATGGGGATTTATTGATATTAAAAATGAAATAAAAATCCCATTTAAATTTGATAATCTTACTAAGTTTGATGTCAACGGTTATAGTATTGCAGAATTAAAAGATAGTATTTACAACGCTGGAAATAAAAAATATGATAAATTTATAAAATCAGGAATTATAGATAGAAAAGGTAATTGGCTGTTAAATCCCGATTACGATAATATTTTAGCATACAGAGATAGTATTGGTTTAAAAAATAGCTATAAAGATCACATGGGTTTTCTATTGGTTCAAAAAAACAATAAATTTGGTTTTTTAGGAAATGATTTTAAAATTGAAATTCCTTTTATTTTTGACTTCATAGATTATTTTGACGAACAAGATTATGCCTGTGCTTGTATAGAATCAAAGAATGCTTTCGAAGAGGAAGCATGTGGATTCATTAACAGAAAAGGAAAATGGATAATTGAACCTAAATTTCAACAAGTAAGATCTTTTAATCGTATAGGAGTTGCTTTAGTAATTATCAACAATAAAAGAAGATATATTAATAGACAAGGACAATTTATATTAGAATTAGATAAACATGAAGAATAAATAACACAAATTCATCTACTTTTAACATACATTAAAACAAAAATAATGTGATTGAATATTGATTTTTTTATTTGTCAAGTATATTAGTTTCGTTTTTTATATAGTTTTACTCGATTATTTTTTTCATACATAAAACTATTTATTTTATTCAATTGGTGTTTTCCAAAGTTAAGGAAAAGTGTCAGAGATATAAATCATTTGACTATGTAGGAGGATGGAATCACGAACCAGCGTTAAGTTGAGGAAAAGTACAATTAAAAAGTGCATTACTAGAAGGTGAAAAACTTAATTTAAGTAATCTAATGATTACTAAAGATGGTCTACAAGAGTATTGGATACAATTGAAAAATAAAGAAATTCATTTAGATTGTAGATATTCATCTCATCAGAACATAATAAACTCAATCTCTAATTAAAATAATATTTATGATGAACAAGAAAAACATTAATTACATTATAGTTTCAATAGCATTAATTACTTTTCTAAGTTGTGAAAATAAAATAATGTCTTCACCCCAATCTACTGTAAAAGTAGCCGTGCAACCTTATGGCAATTTTTCAAAACAAGAAGTGGCTATCGCTACTAAAGTTTTGGATTCTTTTTTTGATTTGAATATAACAGTTTTGCCCTCAAGGAAATTAGATCCAAGAACCTTTGTGCAAATCAAAATGCCAAGATATAGAGCCGATAGCATTATTAGATTTCAAAGAGAATATATCAAAGACGGCTCTTTTGATTATATTTTAGGGTTAACCAACAAAGATATCTCCACTACCAAAAAAGAAAAAGTGCATTTAAATCCTACTTATTTGGATTGGGGCATTTTGGGCTTGGGATATTTAAATGGCAATAGTTGTGTGATTTCAACCGACAGAATGTATAAAGATAAAGCCCCAAAAAAGTTTGGATTACGCTTTAAGAAAGTAGTTGTTCACGAATTTGGGCATAATCTTAATTTGCCTCATTGCCCTAATACCTCTTGTGTAATGACTTCTGCCGTTGAAAGTATTAAAAATATTGACAAGGCTCAATTAGAATTTTGCGAGTTGTGCGTTTCCAAAATGAAAATAAAACCCAAAATTTATGCCCCCCACTAAACAAAAAATAAAAATATTTTTCTACGTTATACTTTGGTTGATGATAATTCTTGGTGGAATTTTTTCTTGGCAACACAGAAGGCAGCTTTATCGTTGGGTGAAACAACAGCAGTTGAATATACAAAAAGACATCACAAAAGTACAAGCTTGCTCATGTACAAATCAAACCCTCAAGCTCAATAGTGTCAATTACAAATCAGTTCATTTGCCGAAACTTAAAAATAACAAATCTTTGGCCTTTATCAATAATGAAAAAACCAAGAACCGACTTATTAACCAAGGAAAGCTAATCGCTATTAATGAGAGAGGTTATAAAGTAAAAAAGCTCTCGCATAGTACTCGTCATCTTACTCCACGTGCGAACGATGTTTTAGAGGAAGTAGCCCAACGTTTCCAACAACAAATGAAAAGGAATACAGGAGAAAAAAGTTATATTCGCATTTCATCGCTGACCCGAACAGACGAACAACAAAAATCGTTGAGTGCCTTTTATAATGCCGCTACAAAAGGAATATCAGCACATAGTTTTGGGCAGGCATTTGATATAGATTTTGTAATAGCAAAAGATTGCGTAAAGGCAACAAAAACATTAGAAACCCTTTTAAATCAGATGCAAAAGGAAGGAAAAATACTGCTCTGTCCAGAGAGAGGTTGTACTCATGTTACTGTTTTGTAAAAAGGTTAACTCTAAATAATATAGGGACTATAAGATTTTTAAATAAAATAAATTATTTATGAATAAAAAAACAAGAAGTAAGAAGAAAACAAAAGAAGTAAGTACATTAGATGCAATGTCAGGAAATATACCGGGATGGCTTTATTTAATTTTAGTTGGTCTGTTTGTTTTTTTAATATTTTCACTTTGGGATAATATTCAAAGAGGTTTTTCAAGAGGATATGATAATTTTATGCATCTTTTTGAGTAATAAAAACCTAAAAGTTGAAGCAATGAAACTTAAGATAAAAAAGAAAATGGATATTGCAGTTAAAAGCAGTACTACTAAATAAGAAATTATTCCTTTTAATATCATTTAAACTATCTAATAATGGCTAAAAATATAACATGCACACGATGCTTAGGAAAAGGTTATGTTGATAACAAAGATTTAAAACGCTTAAAAAGAAAATCTGTATGGGATGAAAATAGCGAATGTAAATTTTGTAAAGGGAAAGGAACTATAACTGAAAATTTTGCATCAAAACACAATCCTAATAGTGAAAAATTTCCTAATGTAAATGACAATTCTGGATTAATCACGAATGAAGAAATGAATAAACAGTATAGAGAATTTAAAGAAAAGGTCAATGATAATATATTAGAGCATGATAACCCTGAACAGTTGAAATATGCCAAACGAAGTACAAGATGGTTTTTATTTATTATTTTTTTTATTATAGGTTCATTATTAATTAATTATTTTGCACCCACAGGAAAAGACCAATCAGAAATCCTTGCATATAATATTACATCATTTTTGTTTTTAATAATATTTTGTATTTGGGTAACAGCGGAAATAGTAAACTTTACTTTTGATAAAGAATAATTTAAAATGAAAACATATTATATAACATGTTTTTTTGCAAGTATTTTGTTTTTTTCTTGTAAAAAGAACGACAATAAATCAGAAATAATATGTACTGACAGTAGCTGTGTTGGAACATATATAGGTCCTGAGTTTTATTTAGGAGGTGATATTGCTCATCAATTCTCAAATAAAATTTGCAAAAGTGTTGGGGATAAGTTAAAAGAATTATATAAAACAGGTAATTATTCAAAAGTAAATTTTTCAAAAATACTAATGTCAACTGAAGGAATGGGTACTGGAAATGTAATTTATAAAATAACTATTCCGTTTTCAAAAGTTAAGGAAAAGTGTCAGGCTATACATCATTTGACCATGTAGGCGGCTGGAATCACGAACCTGCTCTAAGTGGAAGAAAAATACAATTAAAAAGTGTATTACTAAGGGGTGAAACTCTTAATATAAGTAATTTGATAAAAACTAAAGAAGGGCTTCAAGAATATTGGATACAATGGAAAAATAAGGAAATTCAATCAGATTGTGGCGTAGATTGTAAAGTAGCAAAAGATACAAAAAATAAAGCAAAAAATTAATTTAAAAATATGAAAAAAATAATTTGTGTGCTATTAATAAGCATTTCATTTAGTTGTACAAAACAAAGCAAAATCACACCTCAACTAGAAAAAGAGTTGTCTAAAACCGTATTTCAAAATGAAGCTGCAAAAAAGGATGGTTATTCAATTGAAGCCACAATTGATTCGTCTATGCAAAACAGTGCCAATCAAGCACTACTAACATCTTTAGAGCAGTATGAAGCAGATAATGGATTTGTTGTCATTATGGAAACAAATACAGGTAAAATTAAATCGTTAATTGGTTTAGAAAAAGCAGAGGGTTCAAATTATGTAAAATCTAAAAAAGTTGCAATTGACATTCCTATTGAGCCGGGGAGTTTAATTAAACCCTTTAATTTAATGTCTTTGTTAGAAGATAAAAAAGCGGATACTTCTACTGTATATGATGCTAAAGGAGGAATAGTTTCTTTTTATGGTAGAAATATAAAAGATAACCAATCAGGATTTAATAAGTTGTCATTAAGAAACGCTTTTATAACCAATTCAAATACCATTTTTGCACAAGCGATAGATAACGCTTACAAAAATAATCCACAACCATACATAGACAATTTTCAAAAATTTGGTTTAAGTGCTTCATTCTCACAAATTAGTTGTAAATCAATTATTTCATCTCCAAAATCAGAGAGTTGGGCAGGCATTACTCTTCCTTGGATGGGATTTGGATATGGGTTACAAGTTACTCCAATTCAGTTACTAACGTATTACAATTCTATCGCAAATAATGGGGTAATGATGGAGCCATTATTCTTAAATGCTATAAAGAAAGAGGGTGAATTGGTAAAAGAATATGCAAAGCCAATTGTTGTTAAAACAAGTACTTCCAAAAAATCAAATGTATTACTGAAAAGTTTGTTGCGAGATGCCGTTGCAAAAGGTGTCTGTAAAAATGTAGATTCTGATAAAGTAACCATTTCGGGATATGCTGCTACAACTCAAATAAACTATTCAGAAGGTAATGGTATTTTAAAATATGCCTCCTCATTTGTGGGGTATTTCCCAAGTGACAAACCGAAATATACAGTTTTGGTTTATATAACTAATCCAAAAACTGCAAAAGGATATTATGGTTCAGTAGTAGCTGGAACTGTTGTGAAAGGTATAGCTGAAAAAAATTATTAATTTAGAATGATTTATGAAAAAACTCCTTATTCTTATTTTACTAATCTCGCAATATACATTTGCAGATAGCCCATTAACATCAACTGATTTTTATAAAGCCTATTTGGATGTTCCGTTAATTAAAAAAACAACTAATTCAACAGGTGTTCTAACGGATGAAGTGTTTGAATACCTAACATCCAAAAATAGTTTAGATAAAAAAGTTGCTTTAATAAACGCACTAAAATGGAACATTGACGGTAAAAAAAATTCAAACTTATATATCAAAAAACTGTTCGGTATTCGTAAAAACTATACCCTTACCAATTTTTACGAAAAAGCCACTCCTGAGGAGTTATTATGTTACGGTTACCTGAAAGCAATGGATGATTATTTCGATGTTAAAAAAGCATCCGTCTTTACTTCACGTGCACAAAAACTCAATCCTGGTTCTTATACAATTGCAGTTATAAATCATTTGATTACAGCACAAATGGTAGAAAGAACTAATTGGTGTGAGAGGTATTCAGGATTTGATACTATTAAACAAAACAAACATATTAAGGTAGATTTTAGAACAAAAGCATCTGATATTATTGACGAATACCTGAAAAACTATAAAGATTATTGTACTACCTGGTACTCAATCAAGAATTTTTTTAGGGGTTGACCTAATTTAGATTAATAATAAAAAAATGGATATGAGGAAAGAATCTTTAGGTTATGTGTTTGATTATATGGATTATATAGGTAAGGATTGTAAAATAGATTAATAAATTAATTATGAGTTATAGAGAACCTTGGTGTCTTATTATCAGCTTTATTTGGTTTTTCTGATGGGTTTTCTCGTTCTTTTTTTGAATTTCTTGGTATTTTTTTAGCATTCTATACAGTAACTGAGCGTAACGAATTTTTAAAACATTTTCCTTATTATATAATGTATAAGGGATATTCCTTAAGAATGGACGCTAAATATCAAGATTACATAAATCATAAAATAGTTGATGATGGATATGATTTGAAAGTTAGAGTAGTTGCTATTAAAGATTTTGGATATTAAGAAATCGAGATGTGGTTGGATAATATTCATAAAAAATAGCACAATAATAAAGGTTTTACTTGCGTTATCTATTTAAAACCAAATAATTATGAAAAAATTAATTGTATTATCGGCATTATTCATTGGAATATTTAGCTTTGGGCAAACCCCTCCAAAAAAGAAACCACAAAAAGACATCGATAAAGAAGCCAATAGAGTGATAGATTCTTTATCTAAAGTTTATAAAGTGGAAGTTGTTTCAATCCTTGTTGAAACCTATAATGGTGTAAAAAACACTTCAATTGCTTATGGTAAAAATGGTGAATTAGTATATAAAATTATAAAGACAGAAAAGGCAAAAAAAGAACAAGATTAAAACCCCAAATTAAAATCCAATTAATTATGAAAAAAGTATTTATTATCGTTTTAGTATTTTTTAGTGTATTTAGTTTTTCTCAAGAAAAGAAAAATAGAAATAAAAATGTTGACAAAAATGTCACACATCGAATGGATTCTCTTTCAAAAATTTACAAAGTAAAAGTAGTAGGCTCATATGCAATTACTCATAATGGAGTGTCTGTACGTGGGTATGTGTATGAGGATGAGAAAACTGGAAATTTAATTCAGCGCGAAACATATAGAAAAGATACTAATTAATTTTAGGCATGAAAAAGTATTTGATATTTCTATTATTCGCTTCATGTACTGTTCCTGAACATATGGAAGGTCCTATCAGTAATACGGGACCAATTCTGACCAATGGTAATAACTCAACTGTTTCTTCTAATAATTTAGTTGGTCAAACATGGAGAATTAATCATTATAGAGTTGGTGAGTTGGGACAAATGATTGCCACAAGTGATATTCTTCAATTCACTTCAAATACATCCTATAAATTTAATGGGAATACCTCAACATATAGTCTTACCCTAACAGGGTCAGGTTATAACCTTACAATGAATGAAACATTATGGGGTAATTTAAGCGGTTCTATTTTGAGTAACAACATTACTAGTGGAAACATCCCGGGTATTCCATTTACCAATATTGCTTCTGGTTCTTCAAACAATACCAAATATTATCTTTGGATAGTAAAATTATAGCCGATGAAAAAAATTGCGCTGCTGTTACTTTTTATTATTACTTCATGCGAAGTATATCAAGAGCCAACATTACTTTCTTTAAGTGGAGAATATGTGGTGGATAGAATCACCAAACATTCTACAGAGAATACTACAAATCCCAATGAAGTGACTTTTAATCCGGGTGATGTTTATCTCAATCCTGATGATATTTTTCCAATGGACAGTATAAGCGTTGGTTTTACAAGATGGCATTTAGATTATAGTATCATTTCTTTTTATCCGTATCAAAATCAAAATGGACAAACCATTTGGCAAAGACAATACTACTATGATATAGTTAATCATAACTCCATATATGATTTAGGCTATCTAAAATTTCAAGCGAATGGAAGTGTAAGAGTTTTTAAAATTCTTGAAGACGGAGCAGAAAGTATCACATTACGCACAACAGGTTTGTGGCCTTATGCTAACATCGGGCCAAATCAATCCACTACAATTCATTTGACAAGAATTGGACCTTGATTTTTATATTCTCATTGGTAAAATTAAAAATTGATTTGTTATTTTTTG
>JBEICW010000062.1:0-10884 GCA_040383785.1 Ignavibacteria bacterium
AATCTTTAAAATTAGATAAAAATGAATTAACTAATTTACCTAAAAGCATTGCAAAACTAACAAATTTGAAAAATTTGACTTTAAACTCAAATAAATTAGCAGATATTAGTTCTTTGGGTGATTTAACAAATTTAGAAACATTAGAATTAGATAATAATTTATTAGAAACTATAAGTCCTAAAATTGGTACTTTAAAAAAAGTAAACAAATTATCAATCAAAAATAACAAATTAAAAACTTTACCTAATGAATTTGGTAATTTAGAAAATTTAGGTGCATTGGATTTAAGTGGCAATATTATTGAAAAATTAAGTGAAGATTTTGGGAAATTAAAAAAATTATCGAGATTAAATTTAAACGGTAATAAACTATCAGCGTTCCCTAAATCACTGACAAATTTAACTTCATTAACTGATTTGGACTTAAGTGGTGTCGGCAAATCTGTTATGGATTTACCTGAAATTCCTACTTTAACTAAATTAACTATCAGTAAAAATGAATTAACAGAATTACCAAAAAATATTGATAAATTTGTAAAATTAATTAGTATTGACTTTAGTGATAATAGTATTGCAAATTTATCTGCTGGATTATGTAAAATTATTACTATTAAAGATATTAATGGAAACAAGAATAAAATTGCGTCTATTAGCTCTGAAATCAAAAATTTAACAAATTTGAATAGTTTAAAACTTTCAAGCAATGAAATCGCTTCATTACCAAATGAAATTTCTACATTAGTTAATTTAAAAACATTAATGTTGGATAATAATAAACTAACTTCATTACCAACTGGAATGGAAGCATTAACAAATTTGAAAATGATTCAATTAAGAAATAATAAAATTGAAGATGCTGAAAAAGAGAAAATTAAGTTAGCATTACCTAAAGTTAGATTACAATTCTAATAAAATTTTTAAAATTGTTTTATATTTTTTTCTAAATAATTTTCTAAATAATTTTACAAATTATAAAATCAACACAAAATAAAGTTTAAAGTATGGGAAGAGCATTCGAGTATAGAAAAGTTAAGAAAATGGCGAGATGGGGCAAGATGTCTATCAATTTTACAAAAATAGGAAAAGAGATTTCTATGGCTGTAAAATCGGGAGGACCCGACCCGACGACTAATCCAAAACTTAGAGCAATAATTAAAAATGCTAAAAATCTTAATATGCCTAAGGATAACGTAGAAGCGGCTATAAAAAGAGCAATTTCTAAAGACTCTGTGGACTTAGCTGAATTGGTTTACGAAGGTTATGGACCTCATGGTGTAGCCATTTTGGTAGAGACTGCAACTGACAACCCTACAAGAACTGTATCGAGTGTTAAATTGATTTATAATAAGTATGGTGGCAACTTTGGTGCAACTGGTTCAGTAGATTTTATTTTTGAAAGAAAGTACTTTTTCAAAATTCCTGCGGCTGGGCAAAACTTAGAAGATTTGGAATTGGAATTGATTGATGCTGGATTGGACGAAATTTTTGAAGATGAAGGCGAAATCCATATTTATACTTCATTCCAAGATTTTTCTATTATGCAAAAAACATTAGAAGACAAAGGATTGGAGATAGTTTCGTCAGAGTCAGTTAGACTACCAAATAATTTAGTTGAGTTAACAGAAGAAGAAATGGAAAAAGTATATAAAATGCTTGATAAATTTGAAGATGATGACGATGTTCAAAGAGTATTCCATAATATGAAAGAGTAAGAAGATTACTTAGAATTTACTATAAATTTAAAAACTGCTTTTGAAATAAATCTCAAAAGCAGTTTTTTTATATAGTTTTAATAATTATTTTTAAATATAAGTTTTATATTTTTTTAACAACTTATCTAATCTAACACAATATTATCATCTCATTGACATGCTTTTGTTCACTCTGCCGAATGAAACAAAGTTATTAAATAAAAATGGTGAGTATATCGATTGTTTGATTACTCCCTGCGAGGTAGATGCGTGTATTACTTCATTTTCACCTGCGTAAATTCCTACATGGCTTATAGTTGTATTTTTAGCAAAAAATACCAAATCCCCTACTTTTCTTTCGTCTGGTTCGATTAAATCGCAATATTCATACTGCTCTGCTGATGTTCTTGGAATTGCTATACCTACTTCGCTATAAGAGTTTTGAGTTAATGCCGAGCAATCTATTCCATCTTCTGTTGTCCCACCATATTGATAAGGTGTGCCCAACCATTTAGAGCTTGCATGAACAATTAATTCACCTTGTTCATTAATTTCATTTTCATTTTCTGCATTTATCTTAGAAGATTTTTTAGGAATAGGTTTATATGGATTAAAATGATTTTCGTTATAACTATTATCGTTTGATTTGTCATTAGCAATAGTAGGATTATTAGACAAATCTAATTTATTTGTATTCTTTTTGACATTATCAGATGCTCTTTTCGATTTGCCTGCTCTTGACTCTTTATCTGATTTCTTATTTTCAGTTGAAGCTAAATTTTCTTTTGTAGTTACTTTAGTTGAAGTAAATCTTACTGATTGAGAGCAAGATGCTAAAATCAATTGTAAAAATAAAACAACAACGAATAACTTAGTAATTTTTATCACTAAGCTAATTTTATCATTTATATTTAATATTGATTTATTTTCTATCATCTTCAATTTACAATTTACAATTTATAATTTACAATTTACAATTTATAATATTTTTATTTTGATTTATCTTTATTGGAACTTATACTAAGTTGGTCAATCATTTTTATGAATAAAAATACTCCTGCTATGCCCAAAATAAATAACGCTTTTGTAATCTCAATGCCCATAATTCCCCCTTTTATTGCATTTTAATTTTGTTTAACTTCTTTTTTTATAAAAATCTATATAATTGTGGAAAATTTTTTTATTTTTTTATTTTTTTAAGTCTGACTATTTGTCACAATTAAAGAATATATACTATTTTTTGAACAATAATTATACCAATTTTGACATTATTAAGACAAAATGCTAAAATTACTACTTTAAAATTGTAAATTTTACATATTAATTAAGTTTGGCATAAATTTGCTCTTATTGTATTTCAGATATTGATAAATTTATTTTTGTTTTTTAAAATTTGAATACAAAATTTAAAAATTTAATTTATAATAATTCTTTATTTTTTTGCTAAAAAAATTAGTAAACTTTACAATAAAATCAAAAGTGTGTAATTTTCTTGACAATTTGTCATACATTTATAAGACTTTTTATTGAAATTACAATAAATTCAAAAAAATATTTCGTAATTTGTGTACTGAAGTGTAACTTTTTCAAAAAAATATTGTCTATTACTATAGAGACTGACAAAAACAAAATTTAAAATTTGTTTTTTGTAAAGTTAAAGTCCAAAAAATGTTATCAATGAAAGACGGGAATAGAGAGATATGGTAAATTGCTACAAATTATAATTATCAATATATAGTTTTCAATTAAGTTTTTTGGGTTTAAATTTTATAGGTTATTTTTATTTATAAAAAAATACTTAAAACTCTTAAATAAAAAACTAAAATATAAAGGATGCCGAATTGGCTAAGAATACAGAAAATAAAGATAACAAATTATTAAAAAACGGAGGTCATAATATGGATTTAGCACTTCAAATAGAGCAATTATTCAAAAACGACAGAAAGAAGTTTTTGGGTTTTATACGTCAAAGAGTTAGAAGTCAAGAAGAAGCAGAAGATATCTTACAAGATGTATTCACTAACGTATTGGCTGCTTCACATAATGTACAGAAACCAATAGAAAATATCGCTTCTTGGGTATTTACTGCTGTTAGAAATAGAATTATCGATTCATATAGAAAGAAAAGAGCCGAAACATTTACTGATATGCAAACTGCTGGTCAGATAGATGATGGTGTTGATTCATTTGAGAACTTTTTAGGCGACCTAACTACAAGCCCAGAGACAGATTTGATACGTCAAACTATTTGGGATGCAGTTTTGGAAGGCTTAGCAGAATTACCAGATGAACAAAAAGATGTGTTTGTTAAAAATGAATTTGAAGGTGTTTCGTTTAGAGAGATGTCAGAAGAGACAGGTGTAAATATTAATACGCTTTTGGCAAGAAAAAGATATGCAGTTCTTCACTTGAGACGCAGATTGAAAGATTTGTATCAATCAATGAATGAATATTAATCACTAATAAACTCTAAAATGTTAGATTCTTCAATTATAAATGGACGTTCAGCCCGCACGACTTTCTTTATACTGTTTGTCGGTGGGCTATATTTTTTAATTTCAGCTTTGTTGGCTAATTTTTGCAATACAGTTATTTTCGGTGTGATACATATTCCGTGTATAACCACATTGGAAGCATCTGGATTGATTGCATTTTTGTTCATTATTTATTTTGGAATAAAGTTTGGACTCAAAATGAACACCTTGAATAATAATCAAGGTAGTAATGTAGTTTCCGAGAAAAGTTCAAATACCAATATAAATGAAACTGTAAATGAGAATTATTTAGAATATAAAATAGAAATTATCGCTGAAAATAATATTACTCCTAATATTTCAAATTCTTCTAATCAAACTATTGAAAATTCCCCAACTATCAATACAGATAAATCTACTAAAACCGACAAAGAAAACTTCTTTACCATTAATCAATATAATAAAAATCAATCTAAGTGCTTAGAAAATATTGAAAAAATGACTGAAGAGCAAAAAAAGCAATTGCAACTTACATTAGCCAAAAACTACGGCATACAAATAAAAAAAGAAAAAGAATTTGTTTAGGATTAGAAATAACACAACTCAAAACAAACTATCCATATTATTGCCAAGCCAGTGTTTAATGAACTTTTGGTTTTTATCATATTTTTCTTGTTGTAGTTGAATATTGAATTTACGGTTTTCCCTTGGGTCATTTCCAACACCCGCAATATACTGCCAATTACACCAATTAGAAGTTACATCATAATCCAATAACAAACTTTCGAAATACTCGGCACCTATTCGCCAATCAATTCCCAAATCATGCACCAAATAACTTGCTACATTTTGACGTCCCCTATTACTCATCCAACCAGATTCATTCAATTCAATCATATTAGCATTTACAAATTTCTCTTTAGTATTACCTTCCAACCATACCTTCGCTAAATTCATATCACTTGATAATTTTAACTTTTTATTACGTAATCCATTATATTTGAATATTTTATCTCCGTATTTATAAGCAACAAATTTGAAATAATCTCTCCATAATAATTCAAAATACAGCCAGTAAGTAGAAATATTACTTCCGTAACTTTCTTCGTAAGATTTTAATTCCCAATATATTTGCTTTGCTGAAATCGCCCCAATTGCTAAATAAGGTGAAAATTTAGATGAATAATTCTGACCGATTAGTCCATTTCTTGTGTTTTTATAAACCCAAATTGAGTTAGTGTCGTAGAAATAGTTTTTGAGTCTATTTAATGCTTTGCTTTCACCGCCCTCACAATTTAATGCAGATTTTGGGCTTTGAGTTTTAAATCTAATACTTAATTTTTCTTTAATTTCATTCCAATCAAAATTCTTATTTGAATGTAAATTTATCGTTTGATTTTTGAAAGCTAAGTCTAATTTTTCGCTATTTAATAGATTTTGTGGTTTGCTGTATTTTTCTACATTTATTCTAAAATTGGTAAATATGTCAGGCAAAGTATTTTTAGAAGTTGGGTCAAAACTAAAATTTAAATCTTTTAAATGAATTAGAGTTAGTCCCCAGATTTTGTGTAATTTAACTTTTTTATTGAATTCCGCAGATTTTTTAGATAATTCAGCAATCACTTTTGTTTCAATCTTTATCTCTTCAGAAGTCATTTCCTCTTGGACGTATAAATTATCAAAGTTATATAAATCATATAATTCCGATAATCTTTCGGCAGTATTTCCAATTGTAATTACTAATTCAGAACCCTTTGACTTAAAATTTTCACGCAAATCTTCAATAGTTTCAACCAAAAATTTTAATCTATATCCGCCAATTTTGTCAAATCCATACTTGGTTTTGCCCAACCAAAAAACATCTAAACAATAAAAAAATACTACTTTTTCATTTTCATTTATAGCTTTAAAAATCGATTCATTATCTGCTATTCTTAAGTCATTTCTAAACCAAACTAATCCTAAACTCATATTTTTTGTGATTTTATTTTTCTACATTTATCCGAACAATAAACAACACTTTCCCAATTCTTCTCCCATTTTTTTCGCCAACTAAATGGTCTATTGCAAACAACGCAAATTTTTGATGGTAAATTAAGTTTTTTGTGCATTTTATTTTAATGTTATTAATTATTAACAAATAAACACTAAGTATTTAATTTTAATAAAAAAGTAGAAGAAATCTTTATCTTAGAAGATGAAGATTTAGTTTAAAAGTAATGTATTACTCAATTACCCATTTTTTCAGAAAGGGCTAATTGACCGCATGCAGCATCAATATCAGAGCCGAAGGTATCTCGGACAGTTACAGTTCCCCCATACTTTCGGATATTTTTTACAAATTCCGCAATCCCCTCTTTGTTAGTCGGTCTTAATTCGGCTGCGTACCCTTGTGGATTTGTAAACGAAATATCATTAAATGGGATTAAATTAATTCTTGATGGCAGTCGTTTAGAGATTTTCGCTAATCTTTTGGCGTCCATTTCAGTATCGTTTAGTCCAGCAAAAGGAATATATTCATAAGTTATAGGCAATTTTGATTTATGATAATAATAATCAATAGCTTCCATAATTTTAGATAAATCATTAGATTTATTGATTGGAATAATCTTATCTCTAACTCCATTTGTTGTGGAATGAAGAGACAATGCAAGTTTCACATTTAGATTTTCATCAGCTAATTTATACATTTTAGGGACAACCCCAGAAGTGGAAACCGTTATTCGTTTTGGGCGAATAAAATCTACTTTGTCATTCGTGAAAATTCTAATACTATCTACCACATTTTTGTAGTTTAGAAGTGGCTCGCCCATTCCCATAAAAACAATATTTGTGATTTTGGTTTGTAATTGCTTTTCCACTTCCAATACCTGCATCACAATCTCTGCAATGCTTAAATTTCTCATAAAGCCAAGTTTGCCCGTAGCACAAAAAGAACAATCTACAGCGCAGCCAACTTGCGAAGAAATACAAAGTGTCTCACGAACTGGCTTATCTGAATCATCTTCCATCCAAGGCATATAAACCGACTCTATTGCCTTATTATCTTTTAATGTAAATAGAAATTTAACCGAGCCATCAACCGAAACTTGTTTTTTAGTAGATTTAAAAACATCAAAGGTAAAATTTTCATCAATTGCAGTTATAATCGACTTTGGTAAAGTTTTCAATTCAGAAATAGATTGTCTTCGATTTTTATATAATTCAATAAAAACTTGTTCAGCTCTGAATTTTTTTTCACCCAAGGATTCAGTGAATTTAATCCATTCAGCCAAACTTAAATCATATACTGACTTTTTGACAGCAACCTTTTCAACTGCTTTTTCATTTAATACTTCTAAAATATTTTCCAATTTTTACCTTTATAATTTTGACTATTGACGTGAAAATACATAATTTAATATATATAGTATTTAATTGTAATATTTGATGGTTGTTCAATATTCACATTACATAATATTTATGTAGTATTTACGTCATTTATATTATCTTGAACCTTGATTAATTTGATTAAAGGATAGCTTGATTGAAGAAATATTTCCTAAACCACGAAGTGGTGAAATTATTGTAGTAGAAAATTGCAACCTCCAATTCCCACCAATCGAACACGAAGTGTTCGGAAGTACTTTAAATTGCACCCATTTTATTGCAATTAATGAAAAAAGAAAAAGTCAAGCGAGACGCATGACCTACAAATAATAAAAAAACAGGCAAAAATCGTGAAATATCGTGAAGTTTTTTGCGAAATAAATGAAAAAATGAGTGCAATTAGTGCAAATTTTATAATGTAGGGACAATTCACGAATTTTCCGTTTTCGAAGATGGACAGGTCGCGACCTATCCCTACAAATAAAAAAATAGACAAAAAACGTGAAATATCGTGAAGTTTTTTGTGAAAAAATGCAAAAAAACAGTGAAAAATGTTGTTTGTTTGCAATTAAAATAAATACGGTAATTGTGTTAATTTATAAATAATTTTTTAATTTTGGTGTTTTATTATTGCAAATATTCAAAAAGTTCAAACAGAATAATGAAAGTATTAAAATTTGGTGGCACTTCCGTTAAAAATGCCGAAGCAATTAATAATGTTTATAATATTATTTCTAATCAAAATGATGATATAGTGGTAGTGGTTTCGGCAATGTCTGGAGTTACTGACATTTTGGTTTCATTATCAGAATCTAAAAATATTACTTTTATTAATGAAAGATTATCTTATTTATTAGATAAGCACATTTCTGAGGCAAATAAGCTAAATTTAGATAATAAAACTATAAATTATATAATTAAACAAATTGATGAACTAAAATTATTCCTTGAAAATAATGCTGAAAACTTCAATTCCAAATCGTATTATGATAAAATAGTTAGTTATGGTGAGGTTTTAAGTTCATTTATTGTTAATTCATATTTCACTTCGAAAAGTCTTAATTCATTTCATTTAGATTCACGAAATTTAATCACGACAGATAATGAGTTTGGTGCAGCTAATGTACTATCTGATGTTACGGAGCATAAAATCAATAAAGCAATCAATAATATATTAGAAGATAATAAAATTGTAAAAACTTTAGGCTCTGTTAGCAATATTAGTTCTAAAAATTATAATCAAAACACTATTTTTGTAGCTGGTGGGTTTATTGCAAGTACTATCGAAGGCAAATCTACAACTCTTGGTAGAGGTGGGTCAGATTTCAGTGGTGCAATTTATGCCGCAATGTTAAATGCTGAAGTATTGGAAGTTTGGACAGATGTAGATGGAATTCTTACTTGCGACCCAAGACTAATCCCAAATGCTAAATTAATTTCACATTTATCTTACCTTGAGGCGGCTGAATTAGCTTATTTTGGAGCAAAGGTATTACATCCAAAAACCATTTTACCTGCTGTTGAGAGAAAAATACCAGTTGTGGTGAAAAATACTTTTCATCCTTTGAGCAATGGAACTGCAATTTTCGATAGAGAAAATAATCCTAAAATGATTAAAGCTATTGCGTTTCGTAAAAAGGTAACAGTTATTAATATTGTTTCTAATCGAATGCTTGGGGCTTATGGTTTTTTGAATAGTGTTTTTGAGATTTTTCAACAATATAAAACTTCTGTTGATTTAGTTGCTACTTCGGAGGTTAGTATTTCTCTTACTATTGAAAATGAAAGTAAATTAACAGAAATAATTTATGAACTGAATAACTTTTCGAGTGTTACATGTACTAAAAATAACGCTATTATTTCTGTAGTGGGTGAAGGTATAAAACAAACTGCTGGTATTGCTGCAAGATTTTTTGGGGTTTTAAGTGACATTAATATTTATATGGTCAGTGTTGGTGCTTCGGAAGTGAATTTGAGTATTGTTGTAAATCAGGATGATATGGAAAATTGTGTAAAAAAACTGCACTATGAGTTTTTTGAAAAAAATGAATTAGACAATTCTGTGTTTATTGAATTGAATTGAATTGAATTAAATTAAATAGTAATAAAAAAAATGAATAATATTGGACAAAAAGATATTTTAGAATTAGCAAATGAATTTGGAACACCTCTATATGTTTATGACAAACAAAAATTAGTTACTAACTACAATAGACTAAATCAAGCATTTAATCAACATTATCCCAAAACAAAAATTCACTTTTCAGTTAAAGCGAATAGTAATATTCATATATTGAGAATTTTCAAGGAACTTGGTGCTGGTGCTGATTGCTCTTCACCAATTGAGTATAAAGTTGCGAGATTAGCTGGTTTTGAGGATAAAAATATACTCTATACAGGTAATTACGAACTACCTGAAGATTTTAATGATGTTGCATTTTCAGATGACAGTAAAATTAATTTAGATGATAAAACTTCATTTGAAAGATTAAAAAAAATCAATTTGCCGCAACGTATTTCATTTAGAATCAACCCTGGCGTGGGACGTGGTGGATTTGAGGGTATTACTACTGCTGGTACAGAAGCCAAATTTGGAATACCATATGAGAAAGCTTTTGATGCCTATAAATTAGCTCAGGATAATGGAATTGAAAGATTTGGTATTCACATGATGACTGGTTCTAATAATCTTGAGCCATATTTCTTTGCTGAAATTGTAGATAAATTAATGATGATTGCTGGTGATATTTTTCATAAATTAGGTAAGACTCCTGAATATGTGGATATTGGTGGTGGATTTGGGATTCCATATACAGACGATGAAGAAGAACTAAATATAGAAAGAACGGGTGAAATGGTAGCAAATGTATTTAAAGAAAAATGTGCTAAATATGGCTTTGGTGAGCCCGAATTAGTATTAGAACCAGGGAGATATTTAGCAGCAAATGCGGGGTATTTACTGAGTAAAGTAACAGCAATCAAACATAGTTACAAAACATTTGTGGGATTAGATGCCGGTATGAATACCCTTATACGACCTGCCCTTTATGGTGCATTTCATAGAACAGAAGTTTATGGCAAACCAAACAAAACTCAAACAGTAAATTTGTGTGGACAAATTTGTGAAAACTCTGATATTTTTGCTAAAAATATTCAATTTCCACTGGCAGAAGAAGGTGATATTGTTACATTTAAAGATGCTGGGGCTTATGGTTATGTAATGTCTTCAAATTACAATAATAGACTTAGACCTGCCGAAATATTGATTGATAACGACACAACAAAAGTTATTAAACGCCGTGAAACCTTTGAAGATTATTTAAAATTATATGAAGAATTATAAATAATGAG
>JBEICW010000063.1:0-10865 GCA_040383785.1 Ignavibacteria bacterium
AATGGTGCGGTGGTTGTAATGGTGCGTGTTGGTTGTACTATTGGCATTACAAATCCATAAGTTACACCATTTTTTTTGTAATAAATCGTGTCTAAACTGTTGTATATGCTATCAACTTTATTGTTTATTTGATTTGTTAAATTGGTAATATTACCACCAAGAGACTTCCATCTTAACCCATCGTAACCATAGAATAAACTATCGCTATTTTTAAACACTATTGCTCCAGCTCTTGTATCGGCTCTTTTTAATGTAGTGTCTCCTATACTTAAATGAAACAAGCTATCAGCCTTTAAATATTTAAACGAATAACCAGCAGCAGTCATAGGAGTATATACTATTTGACCTGATGTTGTTGTAAATATTGCACTTGTTCCTGTACTTACTGAACTTGCACAAATAGTCGCTATTTGAAACCTGTATTGTGTGCCACTTGCCAAACCAACAAAGCTCCAAGAAGTGCCACTTTGAACTGTAAAAACCCCCATATCAACATTAGCAGGGTGACTAAATATTCTAGCCGAATATTGTACAGCTCCACTAACAGCAGCCCAACTAATATTTGCACCTGTTGATGTTGGTGAAATAGTAATACTTGACGTATTACTACACTGACTAATTGCTTTTAACGAAGCCACAAAGCATAAGGCTATAATTAAAATTTTCTTCATAAAATTATTGATAAAGTACATAACTTTCTTGATTTGGTTCTTGTGGGATTCCCCATGTAATTGTTCCTGTTGCTGCATCAAATAAAGCCTCTTTATTTATAGGTGTTCCGCTAAGTATTAACTTGCAATTGCCTAATCCATCTGTGACAACTTCAAGCACATCTTTTCCCACTAATGCAGCGTTTGTAAATGATACTTCACCGCCTATTGCTGTATATTCTAATCTATTCATTTTTGCAACTAATGTAGGTGTTGGAATTGGTGTAAATATTTCAGTTAAAGCCCCTGAACCTTGCAACTCAATAGCAAATGTAGCAACATCTGCATAACTTCCACTATCTGTTGAATTTGTTATATAAAAATATGCTTCACTTGTATAAACTAAGCCAGTAACAGATGTTCTTTGAAATCTCATTAAAAGCCTTGTTTTGCTTAGTTGTAAGGCTCTAAAATCGCTAAGTCTAAGGTTTGTATTATCTAAATTTGTCAAGCCGTCTATCGTGCCGCTAAATGAATGTTTTTGAGGCAAAAAAGAAGCGTAATCACCTGCTCCAGATGTTGATGTTTCAATCATTGATGTGCTAACTGTTAATGTTGCTGTTCTTGCACAAGAAAACATTTTCCATAAGCCACTAATTAAAGTATAAACTATAATATTATCGCCTTTAACTAAACTCATTATTTGCCGTCAATTATGTAATTAAAATTATAGGTACTAATTCCGTTTAAAATTGCATCTGTTTCGCCACTTTCATAAACTTCAAACATACTTGCTTTTGATATGCTATTTCTATAATCAATTTCGAGCCTACCAATAACAAAATCTATGCCTACAAAAGTAGGAGTTTTTAATACACCTAAGGGGCTAATTAAATTTAAACCATTGGAATTATTTACAATTGTTGTCTCTATGTAAGTTCTTGATTTTCTAAATAAATATAAATCTTCAAAAACTGTTATTTGCCCAAGTCTTAGCCTTTCACTTGTATTTGTTCCTAATCTTCGCCATTGGCTTGTTCTTTCATTAAATAAGCCGTTAATTAAACTATTTTTTAGCAACGTTCCTGAAATGTTATTGCTCAAACTATCATCAACAATTAAATCCTTTTTTTCTGTGTTTTTTATTGCTAAAGCATTGAACTTTTGTTGATGTGTATGACCTGTTACTTTACCTACTTTATCAACGCTATAAGTTATTTCTGCTTTGAAATTTTTGTAATGCCATTCGTTATAATTACCCCCAATATTTAAAGTGCCAAATTGAATATACAAATAGCCATCAAAAGGAACAACTTTACTATCGACTTCAATTGTTTTCCAATCGGCTAAATCCTCGCCACTTGTATAAGTTGTAACAATTGAATTATTAACCCCTATTGGTGTAGGTTGTGCAATCCAATTGCCATTAGTGTCTAAAGCCTTATTATTTGCCCCTCTTGGGTTAATAGGGTCTTTAGTCACAAGCCATGCAAAGTAAGGCTTAGTAGCTGCTCCGAGTGATGTTGCGTTTCTCTTTGCTTCAAAACTTATTTTAATGCTATCGCCTTTGTTGAGCAATATTTTATCGCTACTAATTACAGTTCTATCGTCAGGAGCACCGCTACCACTAACAACCATATACCTATCAACTTCACGTCCTAAATAATCCTTTATAAGCCTTATAAATTTTGGTGTGGCAGTATTGTAAAGTATTATTGTTCCAGCGTTATCTTGCCATATAAATCCTTGCCCAAATCCCACCAAATCATATTCTTCAATAGTTTGCAAATTCACCCCACTTCCTGTGGTGTAGCTTGTTCTTAAATTGCCTAATTGTTTCAAATCGCTGTTGTTCCAAACATTAGGGGGTTGCACATAATTAAATGTGTCTAATACATATAATTTAGGTCGTGTTATTTTGGTATAAGCACCAACTTCAAATGGTTGTGGAGTATTAAACCCTACATTAAATATATTATCTAAAAATCCATCGTTTAGAAAATTAAAAGATGTTTTGTCATACCTTTCAAATCTAATTCTGCCCAAAGGAAAATATCTTAACTCCGCCCACCTTACTATATTCCAAGAACCATTCGACTGAAATAAACAAGCATTAAAACGCTTCAATACTCCATCAAGTACAGTGTAACAATCTTTGTACGTGCTACTATTGCTGCTGTTTGCAAATCCGTTGAAATCAATAAATGTTTGTGACAAAGCATTATCAAGCAAAGTAAATGATGCTTCTGTTAAATTAAAATATAAATACAAATCTAATTCAACTCCTGTTTTTCTTAAACAGAATTTTAAAAAAGTAAATATACTTTGCACACCTGGTCTTGTTGTTCCAAATAATTCACTTATTGTAACGTCCTTTAATAATGCCAAATTATCGGTAAAACTTAAGCTTATGTTATGGCTATAATCCACTAAATCCTCATTGCAATCGTCTTGCACTAAGTAGCCAATAAATAATATTTTGCTACCTTGTATTAGTTGAACTTGAAAAGTGTCGTCTTCTTCGCTGTAAAATCTAGTTAGTGGAAGGTTACCTTCATTAATTAAATTAACTGCTAATTGTGAGCCTCTTATTCCTTTAAATTCTTCATCCTTAGTCCATGTATGTATTGCAGGAGTACCGCTACAATTTACTCTTGATGCACCACCAGTATAATTTTTTTCGTAAATGCTTAGAGTATAATTGTTATTATTTTCTACATCCGAAAACTGTGTAAAATATATTAAGCCGTAAGCCATTAAATTCTATTATTTAATTGTGATACTCGATTAAAATATATTATTGCTTCTGTACCCCTAAATACTGTTACTGGCTGTATTTGTATATCCATTCCACCGCCAATGCTTCCAAGTTCGTGATTAGGGGTAACACTTGCTCCACGTGGCAAATTTACAATTTCTGGACCACGTTCACCAACTAAAGATAAACCACCCTTCCAATAGTCAGTACCTTGTGCGTTCTTGCCTATTTTTATTGATTTTAAAATTCCACCTAAAGCAACTAATGCAATGCCACCTAATAATGAGCCTGTAAAACTTCCACCTTCTAACGCTTTTGTAATACCTTGCAATAATTTAGATCCAATTATAATTTGTTTACCTACTTGTTGCAATCCTTCGCCAAACGTTCCCAAAATTCCATTAAACACCCCTTCAAACATATTGCCACCGCTCATTAATGCCGCTGCAATTGAATCACCAATTCCAGCAAGTCCATTAGCATAAGTATTTACAATTATTGCATTGATTGCCTTTGATGTTTCATCAACCACAGCTTTTGTAGGTGTCAATGTAGTCTTTAAAAACTGATTCATTTTACCTTGAATAGCTGCTACTTTATCGGCACTTACTTTAAAATCAGGCTCTACATTTACTTCAGGTTTTATTGTTTGTGATTGCCCTGTAACATTTGGCACTAATATTAAATTCGATTGCAATTGTGTTATAAGTGCGTCAGGTTTTTTTAGCTTAATTGCAGCCTCAATAGCCTTGTTGTATGCTTCATTGTTTTTGACAATAAATTCATCAAAGTTTATTATTCTTTTGGCAAACAAAGAAGATATAAAATCAATTTCAGCCTTTAAATCTTGCTCAAATGATTGCTTGTCTTTTATTATTTTAGCTGCTGGACTTTCTTTGCCTACATCGTCACCAGCCTTTACTTGTTCTTCTGTAATTGCATTTAATGCCTTTTCATAACCCTTTAGCCTTTCGGTTGTTTCGGTTATTTCTTTTCCTGTTTCTTTTAAACCTGAACTGTATTTTATTAAGCCACTAGCAGCTTCACCACTTTGCATACCAGAAACAAAAGCAAGGGCTTTGTTAAATGTTGTTGCCTTTTCAATTGTTTGACTAAAACTTTGGCTTTGTAACTCATTTAGCTTAATGCTTTCTTTTGCATACAAATCGGCAAACGCTTGAGCCTTTGCCCTTCTTATTAAACTTTTAGATAAATTATTTTGAAATTCTGTTAATATTTCTGTTGAATTAATATCTGCATTTTGCAGTTTTAAATTTTTTGGATATTGTTCTTGTAATTGTTTTAAAGCATTAGTTCTATCTTTAGTAGAATTATTTACATTTAAAACAATATTAATAAGTGCTTGGCTTTGTGCAATTTCTTTTTGTGCTGTTCCAATTGAACTAGCCATTGTTTTTTGGTAATCTTCATAGGCTGCATTTGCTCTTTTTACTTCACCGCTAACATTGCCTATTGAATCACCAAATGCAAGATATAAAGCACTTACAACACTTAAAGCTAAACCTAAACCACCAGCACCCATAAGGCTACCAGCTAAGGCTTTAAATGATGCTACATTACTTCCTGTTTCTTGCTTTAATCTTTGGAAGCTTTCAAGTAATGGGTTTAAGTTGTTTTGAATACCAATAAAACCAAAAGGAGCATCCTGAGCAACCCTACTAAGATTGCTTAAAGCATTGTTGGCTTGATTAGTACCAACAGCCATTTTATTGGTACTTCCTAATAAATTATTTTGTGAAGCGTTTAGCGTTTCAATTTTAGCTTTTAAACCTGTAATCGATGCTTCTAAGGTTTTTATTTCTTTTGGGTCGGTGCTTTTCTTTAAAGCAGCTTCAAACTTTTTTAAACTGTTAGTAGAAGCCAACATACTTTGCTCAAAATCCTTAACCGAAACTTTGCCGTCTTTAAGGTTCTTTTGCAATTCTGCTATATCCGCCGATACTTGTATTTCTAAAGATGCTAAGCTCATATTACACCGTGTATTTCTTTAATTTTTTTAAAATCTTCAGCGGTAAATTTAGGGAATTCAACCTGCTTTTTTTCGCCTATTTGCCAAAACTTGTCAATATCCTTAATAGGCTTCTTAACCATACTTTGATGCAATCTATAAGCTGCAAACCTATGTATGTGCTGTTGGTCTTCTAATCTCTTATAATAGCCTACTTCCTTGCAATAATTAGTATATGGCGAATTTGTGAAATACTCATATTCACTTAAACCTAACACCCCCATAAAAAAGTTATCCCTTTCAAAGAAATATTGTGCTATTTCTGCTTTTGTCTTTGGGTCTTTTTTTTTACAACTTCTTTTGGTGGGTTTAAATCTGTTAGCAAATCTTTGTAAGATTGCGTTTCAGTAAATACGGCACTTATTGATTTTAAATCTTCTTTGCTCATGCTTTCGGCTAAGTCGCAAACTTGCTCAAAAGTCATTGTCATAGGTTCTCTTTTTACATAAGCGTTGCCATGCAATCCACCCCATAACATAGCATAAACCGAAGATGACTTTATTTCATCTTCGGTTAAGCCTAAAGCCAGATCTTGTAAAACAATTTCACTAAACTTGCGTATAGCTAACTCATTAAACTTAAAGCCGTGTTCGCCTATTTTGATATAACTCATACTATGTTGTTATTGTAATAGTTGGTGTTCCTTCTGGTTGCAAACTCATACTAAATGTTGCAGCATCATTGTATGAATAGCTATCAGATATTGAGCTAATAAAAGCTCTACCTGTTTGCACTTCATCCCCTGTTACTGGTGTTGTAGGAGCAATTTTGTAAGTAAATACTGTTTTGTTTAAAAACAATTGCTTTAAATCGCTACCGCTTAATTTACCACTTGCTGGGTCTTGAAGTTGTAAACCTTCAAACTCTACACCAAAAGTAAATTGTCCTGGTAATTTTTTTGGCCCACAAGCACTATCAGCGTCAATTACTGCTAATTCGTTACTTGTATCTAAACTTTGCATACATACAATTGTATCGTATGAAGTACCCCCTAAAGGGTCAATAAAAAGTAGTACACCGCCTACTATTGGATTATGTTCTGCCATAATTTTTATTTTTTATGTTGATGAAATTTGAAACTCTAAATTAATAATTCTATCTATGTACACTTGGTTTCCAGCTTCAATCTTGTTGGTAATTGTATCATTTAACAATTGCGTTCCAAAGTGTGTAAAGCCGTCTTCTAGTGTTAATATTGTCGTTTTTGAAGGGTACATTAATTCATAAAAACTTTCTGCTATTTGGTCTGCTGCAACCCCTGTATTACCACCTATTGAAGATGTATATAATTTAAATTGCACGTTTACAGCATAAGTATTTGAACAAGCCGTCCCTATTTCTCTTTGTGATAAAATTGAAAAAACAATGTAGTTTCCATTGGTTAAGTTAGGAGCATAATTGTAGAATACTGGAACAACAGTAGGGTTGGTTATCTCCTGATTCAGCTTTGCAAAAATTGCCTTCCTTAAACTTAAATTACAACTTTTCAAACTTCTTTATTTTTTTTATCAAATTATCATTTGCCGTTACAGTAGCAGGATATAAGTAGGGCTGTGCTTTAATTCCTTTTCTTATAATTGCTAAAGCTATTGGATATGCAACATCTGCATCTTCAAAATCCCTAGCACCTAGCGAACCTGTACGCCTTTGCGTTTTTACCGAATAAGTGCCACTCAATTGTTTACTTCTCACCCAATCCATAATGTTTAAAAGCATTTCATCAAAAGTTCCTCCACCTTTGCCTTTAAAATTTGCAGCGTATGTTTGCCAATCATTCGGCAAACTACTAACATAAGCACCTGCATAGCTTCGTGTCCCAAATTCTAAGTAAGCAGCATAATTAACAGCAACACCAACACTTGCAACCATATTGTTTTCGTTGGCATATTCGGCTTGTATTGATTGCCTTAACTTGCCTTCATTTACTGGTGCTTTTTGCTTCGCTAACCTTGCCACTTCATTAGCCCAATCATTCAAATAAACTACAAGCATTTTACTTACATCAACCTTTGTTTTATCAATAGCCTCAATTGCTTCTTTAAGTCCTTTGATTGCTATTTTTGCCATTGTTAAACATTAAGTTTTGTGATAGTAAATCTTAACCATCTGTATTTACCTTCTTCAACATTTGCAACGCTTGTAATTGCATATTTCTGAAATCTCCAAAAAATAAATTTACTTAATCTTATATCAATTTCTTCATCTTTTCTCATTGTGCAAGTCCAGCTTTCTAATTCGCTTGTATTGCCTTCGCTGTTGTATGTTCCGCTTCTATTGCTTTTTATGTTGCAATAAAAACTAAATTCAGCAGATCCTTCAATATCAACTTCAACACCTCCGAAATCGTCAGTAGTTGTTACTGGATTAATCAATGAAACAAATTCTGTCAATTCACTAATCTTCATTAAATCACTTTTTTAAAAGGTGATAATGTTTGTTTTGCAATGTTTACAATCCCAATAGTTTCATCCCCTCTATTCTCCCACATATAGGATAGTTGTTGCTTTATTGCATCTTTAAAAACATTAGGCAAATTAGAGCTAGTATATCCTGCTTGATATTCAACAGTTAGTAAATCTTGATTATGACTTGATAGGTTTACAAATTCAACGCCAAATGTATTAACATCTGTTAATGTATTGCCTTCACTATCCTTTACAAGCAATCCACTTACATAAGGGCAATAAGGCAATAAAATATCACCTAGTGAATTGTTTATTGTTGCTTTAACTTTACGTCTAATTATTGAAGTATTAGTAAAACGTTCAAGAATAATCCTGGCACTTTTTGCAGTAAGTTTAGCAAGTTCCAAATCAGTATCACTACTAAGCCTTAACCAATTCTTTACTTCATTATCGGTTAAAGGTTCAGTTGTCACTTCTTCAGTAAATTGCACATCATATACAGCGTTAAATACCATTACTTTTTCTTTTTGGTTTTACATCTTTTACTTCTACAATTTCTTTTGCAACGCCTTTATTAATCAACTCTTTTGCTCTTGCTTCTTTACGCTCTATTACTTCCCCTACATAGTGTCTTTTAAGTGTTTCTTTGTCCTTAAAATCTACAACTACATTTAATTTAACCATGATACCAACTTAAAAAAAAGGTGGGTTTTATCCCACCCTTTAAAATTAAAATATGAATAACAAAACTAAGCCACGTTTCCTAAATCTGCAATTCTTACAGCTAAAGGTTGCATTACATTCAATTCTTCCAAACATTCAACTCTTGCTGTGATTAAGTTTCTTTGTACGTTGTCGCTATCTTGCTCAAAGAACTCAATTTTTAAGCTTTCGCCTTCAACACGTTCAACATAATCTCTATCACATACAATGATTTTATCATCTGCAACCCAGTCAGCAGGTATAATTGGAACACCGCTAATCTGCATAGAACCATCAACGTTTGTAAGAACACCACCGCTACCGCTGTAATACCCATTTGTGTAGGTTAATTTGTTCAATCGTGCTAATTGAGTATGAGACACTAAACCAAAACTAGCAGCATACTTAGCACTTCTTTGAGTTGCAATTAAATCAATAATTGCTTTTACATCGTCTGTTTCACTTGGAGTTACAGAAGTTGCAGCAGCAGCTAATTTTGTGTAGAAATCAGAGTTTTCTTGATTGTAAAATTCTCTTAAAAGCAAACGTGGAAGGGTTGTCTCCATCCAAGGAATGGCTTTTAATAATTGTTTACCAAATCTTGCATAACCTGCAATAAACTTGCTTACAGTTTCTACTTTTGAAAAGTCAAAATCTATTTGGCTTTTCGCAGCTCCTTGAGTTGATTGTGTTGCAATTCCACCTTCCCCAGCAGTTTCTTTGTAGTGAACACTTACAAGCGTTCCGCTGTTTTGTGTTGGGAATAAATCTCTAAAATTTAATTTAGTAGAAGGTAAAATTGCTTGGCGTTGGTTGTAGCTCAATACAGTATCAGAATCACCGCCAAAATTAGCAGTACTCATATTGCCAACTGCTTTTAATTCTAACATAGTTTGAAAAGGACTAGCTTTTGAAACCATGTTAATAGCTTTTGCGTTTTCTCTTACTGTTTCGGCAAATATTTCACCAAAGCTTTTCAATTTTGTTTTTCCTTGAGGTTTGTATTTCACTTGGAAATCTTCAAAACCTTTGATCGTATCAGCCATTTGTTTTTCAATCAATGCAACACTTTCTTTACTTGCACTGTTTTCTTTGGCTTCTTTAATAGATGCAGTTAAATCAGCAACTGCTTTAGTTACCAATTCATTGCTTTTCTTTTCAACAGCATCTTGTAATGCTTTAAGTTGTAATTCCAATTCCATTATTAAGAATTTAATTTGTTTATAAAATTGTTTATTGTTTCGGCTGCTTTAACGCTATCAAATGGCAAAGTTTCGGCTGAAGGCTTTGTATTTATTTTTGTGTATAAATCAGCTATTGTTTGTGTTAGTTGTTTATGCTCCAATAGCAATAATTGTATTGTTTCGTCTGAAGCATCGGAGTTACGGCAAAACTTTTCAACGGCTTTACTTCTTTCAATTATAGTTTCTATTTCAGAAACATTATTAAAAGATTTTACACCTAAAATTGGAGTGTTGCCATTTGCACCTAAAAAACTTAAAGAACTACCTTCATAAAGTTTTACTTCTTTAATTTCGGTATAATCCTTTTGTTTTTGTCGCTTAACAGTTTGAAATCCTACACTATGCTCGGTAATCAAACCACTTTCAACCATTTTAATAAAATCAACACCTAGTGAGTGAGTGCCTATTTTACTTTCATAATACAAACCTTTTGAATCTTCAACAAGTGTTTTTAGAACTCCTAAAGGCTGTGTAGTATTGTGGTTGTATAAGTGTTTAATTCGTGAAAAGTTTTCGGCTATTGTTTTTGTGTAAGCACCTTTTCTTATAATATCTCCGTCTGCGTCAATACTATCAAAAGAAGAAAAGTAACCTGTAACTATACCTTTTTTAGTATCTAAATCTTGTATAATTGCATTGTTACCTGATGACTTTATATTGTATATATTATTCACGACATCAAAAATAAATTTGTTGCAATTGCTATCAATGATTAACTTTGTAGCTAATTGTAGTTAAATGAGTATTAAAGACAAATACGGCTCACCAATAAGGCTTGATAAGGACGTGAAAAAGATAGTTGTTGAACACTCAACTAAGACTGGTTTATCAATTAAAAAGGCTGCGGAACAATTAATTATAAAAGGGAAAGAATCTACTTAAATGCAACAGTACAACGGCAGTTGCACACATTACCAGCACTTGCCTTCTTGTCGCCTGGTTGCATCATACGCTCACCACTAACATTAAAGGGTTCGTTTATTGGCACTTCCACCCCATCCATGTGTAAATGGTCGTACTGGTCACGTGGTCGCCTTCTGGTCCTATTATCCTTTGCACTAATCCAAATCTTTGTTG
>JBEICW010000064.1:0-10826 GCA_040383785.1 Ignavibacteria bacterium
AAAAGAAATAAAAACTAAAAAAATAGTATAAATTAATAATATAAAAATATCAAAAGCAGAACTTAAATAAGAATAAAGCATTGGATAATGTTCTTTTGATTTTATTTCAAAATATTTTGTCATGGCTTTATTAAATATTATTCTTCAAAAACTCCAAAGAATTTTCTTTATCTTTATTTAATTGGGAAATAATTGCTTCTATTCCGTTGAATTTTTGCTCTGGGCGTAGGAAATGTAGGAAATGAACCTTTACCACTTTGCTGTAAATATCTTGATTAAAATCAAATATATTTACTTCAATACTTAGTTTTTGGTCATTATGGAATGTGGGTCTAAAGCCAATATTTGCCATACCGTAGTATGAATTTGGCTTTGAGTTATTATCTAAGTTATCGTCTAAAATATCAATTTGAACGGTATAAACGCCATTACCAGGAATTTGTCTGTATTGGTCATTTACTTCAATATTCGCTGTTGGGAAGCCTATTGTTCGCCCTCTTTTGTCGCCTTCTATAACTAATCCTTTGATATAATATGAGTAACCCAACATTTTATTTGCACACTGTATATCATTATCTGTAATAGCTTTGCGGATTTTAGTGCTTGATATTGTAATATCATCAATCAAAAATGGCTCTACTTGTTCTACTTCAAAATTTAGTCTATCTTTAAGTGTATTCAGCAAATTAATATCCCCTTCCCTATTTTTGCCAAAGGAATGGTCATAACCAATCAAAAATTGAGAAAAACCAATTTGCTTATGAATTAAATTCTCAATAAAATCAATAGAATTAGTTTTAGCAAATTCAATTGTAAATTCTATTACCAAAACATTGTCTATTCCATACTGTTCAAATAATTCTAATCTATCTTGTAAGTTATTAAGTAGTTTTATTTCTGTTTTTCTACTATCGTCTTTTGCTAAAACTATTCTTGGATGTGGGTCTAATGTTACAATAAAACTTCTAGCATTCTGCTCTTTTGCTAACTGATTTAATCTACTAATAATTGCTTTATGCCCCAAATGCACACCATCAAAAGTTCCAACAGTAATTACTGTATTTGCATCATAAGGCACTTCGTTAATATTTCTATATATATTCATAAAAACAAATTATTGAGTGAATTTTACTTTTTAATTAAATCAATTTCAAATTTAGTTACAAAACTTCCAATAGTGGTGTCTCTCTAAAAATTCTCAAAAAATCATCTAACTCTAAGGCATTTTCTAATTTATACTCACCAATCGAATCTCTTACCAAATCAGATAAATACCCACCAACACCGAGTTTTTTGCCAATATCATTGGCAATTGTGCGAATGTAAGTACCTTTTGAACAATTAATATCTAATTTTAACATTGTATTTTCATATTCCAAAATCTCAATATTGTTTACAGTAATTTCAATCTCTGGTATTTCTACTTCCTCATTTTTTCGGGCATATACGTACATTCTCTGCCCTTTTATCTTCTTAGCTGAATATAGTGGTGGAGTTTGTCTAATCACTCCTCTAAGGTCTTTCAGTACATTTTCAATGTCAGATTTATTTACTTTACTTGCATCAATTGGATTTTCTTCATCAGATTCTAAATCGAAAGTTTTGGTAGTAGCTCCAAGTTTAATAGTTGCAATATAATTTTTGTCAATTGCCTGCATAGAATCAATCTTTTTGGTAGCTTTACCTATTGCCATTATCAATAATCCACTTGCAAGTGGGTCAAGAGTTCCTGCGTGTCCAATTTTTTTTACTCTTATGGTATTTCTAATTTTTGCAACTACATCAAACGAAGTCCAATCTTTTGGCTTATTTACTAATAAAAAAATCTCATTACTTGTTGCTTCTGCAAACAATTCTCTGAGATTTCCAGTATAATATTTATCAATTATAATCATTATTTATATTCTTTTCACATTTTTAATGCACTTACTTTTTGCTTATTAAATTGTAAATTAAAATTTAATCTCTTGCAATTTACAATTTATCATTTACAATTTATCATTAGTTGTTTCTTCAGTTTCATCTAATTTACTTACATAATTTGGGTCTTCGTGGATTTTATCTAATACCTTTTGGATGCTTCCCATTTTATCTAAAGTATCATCATAAAAGAATTTAAGCTCGGGTATAAATTTCAGAACAGCATCTCTTGAGATAGCAGATTTAATTTTACCTTTATGATTTTCTACAATTGAAATAAACTGCAATGAATTAATTTTCCCACCGAAACAACTTACAAATACTTTTGCATTTTGCAAATCAGGTGAAACTATAATTTCATTTACCGAAGCAAGTCCAGCATTATTTTCTCTTGCCAAATCTGCAATTGGCTTAGCAATTACTCTACGAATAACACTTGCTACTTTTTCTGTTCTTTGACTCATTGGAATCTTAATATTTAATAATTTTAATCAAATTGCTATTTTATGTAAATGAGTATCAAAATAATTAAATTATGATACTCATTTATATATTTTATGTTTGTTAGATAAATATGATTTCTAAATAATAACTAAATCAAATTATTTCAATTTACGTTTTATTTCAACCATTTTGAATGCTTGTATGATGTCATTAACTTTAATATCACCAAAGTCTCTAACCAATACACCACACTCAAAACCAGTTTCAACTTCTCTAACATCATCTTTTTCACGTTTTAGTGATTGAAGTGTTCCTGTATGAATTGGTAATCCATCACGTAAAACTTTGATTTTGTCATTACGCATAATTCTACCATTCAACACATAACAACCTGCAATACTACCAACTTTAGAATTTTTGAACAAAGCTCTAACTTCAACATTACCAGTAATTTCTTCGATAATATCTGGAGTTAACATTCCTTCCATAGCCATTTTGATGTCATTTATACAGTCATAAATAATATCATAATTTCTAATTTCAACTTTTTCATCATCAGCCAATCTTTGAGCTTTTTGAGTAGGTGAAATATGGAAACCAACTATTATTGCACCAGAAGCAACAGCCAACATAACATCTGACTCGCTAATTGGACCAACTGCTTTATGTAAGATATTTACTCTAACTTCTTCAGTTGACAATTTCAATAATGAGTCACCTAATGCTTCTGCCGAACCATCTACGTCAGCTTTGATAATCAAATGTAAATCTTTAGTTTCACCAAACCCTGCTTTTGCACTGAACTCTTCTAATGTTACGTGTTTGAATTGTCTCAATTCTTGTTCACGTTTCATTTGTTTTCTATCAGTAGCAATTTTTCTTGCTTCAGATTCACTATTAACCGAGATAAATGTATCACCAGCCGAAGGTAATGTATCAAATCCAATAACTTTTACAGGTTGAGAAGGCAATGCCATTTCAACTTTAGCACCAGTTTCGTTAAACATACCTCTTACTTTACCTGAACTAACACCTGCAACAAATGCGTCCCCTACTCGTAAAGTACCTTTTTGAACAACAACAGTAGCAGTTGAACCAAAACCTTTATCCATATTTGCTTCGATAATTACACCACGAGCTTTTCTTTCTGGATTAGCTTTTAATTCCATTAATTCTGCTTCAAGTAAGATTTTTTCTAATAATGTATCAACATTAATTCCTTGTTTTGCAGATAATTCAACGCATTGATATTTACCACCCCAATCTTCAACCAACACATCATGGTCAGATAATTGTTGTCTAATTTTATCAGGATTAGCATCTGGTTTGTCAATTTTATTAATTGCAACAATAATCGGAACGTTTGCAGCTTTTGCATGGCTAATTGCTTCAATAGTTTGAGGCATTACCATATCATCTGCGGCAACTACTAAGATTACGATATCTGTAATTTGTGCACCTCTGGCTCTCATAGCTGTAAAAGCTTCGTGACCAGGTGTATCTAAAAATGTTATAGATTTTTCGTGTAAATTTACTTTGTATGCACCGATGTGCTGAGTAATACCACCTGCTTCACCCATAGTTACACGTGTTTTACGGATATAATCCAATAATGAGGTTTTACCATGATCAACGTGTCCCATAATAGTCACTATAGCTGGTCTTTCCAATAAATCTTCTTGACTATCTTCAACATCCTCTAAAATTGTATCAATAGTATCTTCAACGAACACTACTTCAAATCCAAAATCATCTGCAAGTAATGAAATTGTATCTTTATCAAGTCTTTGATTAATTGTGACCATTAGACCCAATTTCATACATCTCATAATGATATCTGCTGGAGTAGTATCAATTAATGCTGCTAAATCACTTGTTGTAACAAATTCAGATAATTGTAATCTTTTAGATTCAATTAATTGTTCTTCTTGTAATTTTTGCTCTTTCTCTTCTCTTTCTAATTTTTTCTTTTGTCTGATTTTAGCTCTAGTACTTGAGCCAGAATCTTCCATTTCAGCTAATGTATTTTTTATTGCTTTATCAACATCAGTCGAACTAATTGATTCTCTGATACCTTTTTTACGTTTTTTCTTTTTCTCTAAAGCATTTTTACTTGCACTACTTTTTGCATCTTCACCAAATTCTTTAACTTTAACTTTGGGAGCAGTACTTCCAAATGCACCACCTGTACGAGGAGGTCCACCGAAATTCGCATTTTCAAATGGCATACTACCACCTCTATCTCTTGGAGGTCTATCACCAAAAGGTCTATCGCCTTGTGGACGATTTTCCCAAGGTCTACCTCCACCTTGTGGTCTATCGCCTTGTGGTCGATTTTCCCAAGGTCTACCTCCACCTTGTGGTCTATCACCTTGTGGACGATTTTCCCAAGGTCTACCTCCACCTTGTGGTCTATCACCTTGTGGACGATTTTCCCAAGGTTTTTGTCCGCCTGTGCCTCTATTATCACCACTACGATTATCAAAAGGTCTATTGCCTGGTCCGCGATTGTCGCCGTCTCTATTATCTTGTGACCTATTATCACCAGTATTGCGACCAACTGTTAAATTACCTTTGTCTGGTGCAGGTGGTCTATTGCCAAATCTTTCACCTTGTCTATCATTATTTCTATCAAAGTTTCTATTATCTTGAGGTCTATTGTCATTGTTACGGTTATCACCTTGTCGATTATCGCCACCACGGTTATCAAAAGGTCTTTGACCACCTTGTTGCCCGCGATTATCACCTTGTCTATTGTCGCCTTGAGGTCTATTTTCCCCGCTTCTGTTATCTTGCCCTCTAAAATCTTGTCCTCTATTATCGCCACCACGGTTATCTCTTCTATCCCTAAAATCTCTATTATCGTAACCGCCTCTATTATCTCTATTTTGTCTATTGGGTTTGCCAGCATTTAAATCAATTTTTCCTACTATAGTTAATCCTTTGAGTTCTACTTTCTCAAATGGATCAACTTCCATAATTTTTTTGCGTTTTTTCTTTTTCTTTGGCTCATCTGAATTTACTTCTTCACCTTCTAATGATTCAATCTTGGATATTGTTTCATCAGATTTTGCTTTAGGATTATCTTTTGTAACCTCATTTGATGGTTTTTCAATTGACTTAACTTTATCAGAAACATTTTTCTCGGATTTTTTATCAATATTTTTATCAGTATTTTGAAATGAGTTTACTTCTGTATCAATTTTGTTATTTGAGTCTATTTTAGGTTTAGTTGTTTTTACTTCACCTTTAATTTCACCCTTATCTTCATTTTTATTATCGCCTAAATTTTCACTTTTAGCAATATATGTAGATTCAACTTTTACAACTTTTTTTACATCAGAATTTGCTTCAGATTTTATTTCAGGTTTTGATTCACTTTTAACTTCAGAATCTTTTAAATCAGTTTTAGTTACTTTATTTGTTTCTTGTAAATTTGAATTTTCAGTATTTACTGTTTTTTCTTCATTTTTAACAAAATTGTCCTTTGATTTTTCACCAACTTTAACATTATTTTTAGCTTCATTGGCTAAATTCGATTCATTATTGTTTGCATTTGAATTTTTAGCAACAACATTTGATTTTGAAAAATTATCGTTAGTAGTTGGTTTATCTGATTTTCTATTATCTTTAGATTTAAAGTCTTTTGACCTTTTATCTTGCGGTAAATCAATTTTATCTAATACTTTTAATCCAACATTATTTTCAATTTTGGATTCGGTAGCAATAGATTTTTTATCAACTTCACCATTTTTTTGGTTTTCTGAATTTGATGTTTCTATAACTTCTTTTTTACTTTCATTATTAGATTCTATATGAGTCTTTAGTTCAGAAATATTAGGAGTATTTTGAATAGATTTATCTGAAACTCCACTTCTTTCTGTAGTTTTATTAACTGAATTAGATTCAGACACTCCAGTTTTTTTAGCAGCTTCAAATCTTTCTTCTAAAATTGAAGAAACTTGAGCAGATTTATTAATTGTTTCTGCTACATAAAAATTATGTTCGTCATTTTCTGATTTTCCAGATTTCGGAACAACATCTTTATGTTTTTGTAATTTGTCCCTTTGGACTTCTGCGGCTTTTTTCTCTTTTTTGAATTTATCATAAACCACATCCAACATATCTGAAGTCAGAAGTGCAGTAGGTTTATTTTCAATTGCAAATCCCTTTGATTGCAAATACTCAACAATATTCTCTTTACCAATGTTGATTTCAGATGCAATTTTAAAAAGCCTTATTTTTTCAGCCATATATCTTTTAAAATGAAATAATTAAGAAGTAGAAAAAAATAGAAATATTAAATTATAAAAATTCTTAATGGAAATCTTATATTTGATCTAATTTTTATTAATTTTATAGAGTTAAATAACATCTATTCAACCCTATTAATGTTTTTTTTTGTTTTTTTTGGCAAAGTAAAACTTTGCTCAATTTTAGTTATTACCAATATTATCTGCATTTTCGTCTATATTTTCGTCTATAGATTCTTTTGCCGCTTCACTTACATCTATGGTATTAATCTCTGAATTTTCTTCATTTTCAGTTTTCTCTTCAACATCATCAAAACCATATTTCATGATTTCGTCAATGATTTCAGGAGATTCTTTTTCATCAAATTCTATTAAAATAATTGACCTTAATTCTATCAAAAGTTCTTTACTCATTTCTGGTATTGACATCAAATCGCTAATTTCAGCATTTAAAAACTCTCTTGCAGTTTCAACGCCATTATCCATAAGAGCATTATATATATCATTGCCTAATTCATTTTTAAATTCTGACAAATCAATATCTTCTCCACCCTCTTTAACTAATGAAAGTGAGTATCCTGTCAACCTTGATGCTAATCTCACGTTTTGTCCATTTTTGCCAATAGCAAGAGATACTTGGTCATCTGGAACAGTTACGGTAGCTGACTTTACTTCTTCATTTAGTTGAATATCTTTGATTTTTGCTGGAGCCAAAGCTCTCATAATAAATACTCTCGGATCCTCAGAATATTCAATCAAATCAATATTTTCATTGTTTAATTCTCTAACAATCGAGTGAATTCTAATACCTTTCATACCCACACAAGCGCCAACCGGGTCAACTCTATCATCATAAGATTGCACTGCAACCTTCGCTCTTTCTCCTGGCTCTCTTGCTATAGATTTAATTGCAATAATTCCATCATAAATTTCAGGTATTTCAATTTCAAATAATTTAGCCAAAAACGAATCCGCTGCACGAGATAAAATAATCTCTGGTTGACTACCACCAGCAGTATTCCTTACTTCTTTTACTAAAGTTTTAATCGATTGTGCTTTTTTATATCTAAATGGTTCATTCGGTATTTGCTCTTCTCTTGGCAATCTCATTTCAACTTTGTTATGAGTAACCAAAATATCATTACGTCTTATTTGATAAATTTCACCGACAATAATTTCACCAACTTTTTGAACATATTCTTTGTAGATATTATCTTTTTCAATTTCTCTAATTTTCTGATTCATATTTTGAGAAGCTAATGAAACTAATCTTCTACCAAATGAATCGGATATATTATCCAAAGTAATCTCTTCAATAAACTCATCGCCAACTTCCAATTCTTCATCACTATATTTTTGAGCTTCTACCATCGCAATTTGTAAAATTGGGTCAGTTATTTCATCTACGATTTCTCTCATTAGATAAATTTCAACATCACCCTTTTCCATATTTACGATAATATCAAAATTGGCTTCGGTGCCGTATTTTTTTCTTACAATCATAGACAAAGTATCTTCTACAATACCTTGTAATAAATCTTTATCTATGTTTTTGCTTTTTGCCATTTCTGTAAAAGCTTCAACTATAAGTTTTTTGTCAGCTACGTGTTTTTTGGCTCTTCTTTTTGCCATACTAATTCTTAAAATTAAAGTTGTAAATAATTTGCAAGTATATAATTTATAATATCAGGGTAATTTGAATTTAATATTAAATTTAATTGTAAATTACATTTTATAAATTAAAAAAAATGGGCTTTTTTAAGCCCAGCACATTCCTCATTTACAAATTTAATATATTTTTCGCAATTAATTATGATTTTAAATTAAAAACATAAAAATAAATTAAAAAATATATTAACATTGAAATTTTTTGTTGTTATTTTGTTAACTTTGCAACGTTGTATTAATACTAAAAAAATTATAATTTGTTTATAAATGAACCACCAGATAATACTTGTTGTAATATCTCTGGATTACCTTTGTAATTCAAAATACTTGCACCAGAGGCATTTAAACTTAATTTTTTATTGATTGTTAGACTACCAACACTTCCACCTGAAAAATTCCCAGTAAATTCATCAACAATAAAATCAAAACCTGTAAACTTACTATTACCTGTCAAAACCAAAATACTCTTAATTGAATTTCCATTTAAATTAACAGTAGAATTTCCAGAAGAAGTTAAAGTTAAATCTTTACATACTAATTTTCCAGATAAAGTACTACCACCACTAATATCTAAACTCAAAGTATCTAATATTAAATTATTATCAATAGTTAAGTTGCTTTTACTTGTTAGTTTTATATTACCTACGTTATTAACTTTAATTTTACATTTTACAATCAATTTATCATCATACTTTTTGTTATCTTTCAGTTTTATTTTTAGGTTTTTTTCGCTTTGAATTATCTCAACATAATCTAAAATATTTTCACTTGTTTCAATTGAAATTACCCATTCTTCAAGCGATTCATCAAACTCTATATTACCAATTATACCATTACTTAATTCTACACTATTAATTTGAGTGCTTTTATTATAAACAACTTCTTTAATCTTCAAAGTTCCATTTGGTGAGATTACATCTTCATCTTCAGAACAAGATGCAATTAAGAATACTTGCACCATTAATATTGCTATAATCTTAAACAAGTTAGAATTAATATTAGAAAAAATACTATTTTTTGTATTTAAACACTTTTGCATAAAGAACTCCGTAATTTTGGATTTGAGTAGATATTTAAGTGAATTTTAGTTAAATTCATTATTTTATTATAATTACAAAATTATAGAATAAGTGGTCAAATTTATTACAGATATAAAATAATTAGTTACATATATATGCTAAATAGTAAATGCTAATTAGGTAAATGAATATAAGTATCGTCATTAGGGACTTTGGAAAATTTATTTTCTGCCCAATCTTTTTTAGCTATTTCAATTCGTTCCATTGATGACGACACAAAATTCCAATACATATACCTTTTTTCCAATGGTTCGCCACCAAAAATCAACAACTGCGTTCCAGCTTCTATTCCCAATTCACAAAAATCACGCATTTTTGCAATCATCATCTGACCTTGCTCTATCGTGTGCTCGTTTTCTAATCCCTTATTTTCAATAATTGCACCTTTTACGACTACAATCCCTATTTCACCAAATAATTTCCCACTTAGATTTAGTTTATTATCTTTTTCTGAAAATACATCTATCATAAATGATTTAGAAAATGTTGGCGTTGGAGATTTATAAGTAGTTTCATTTACTTTAATTTCACCTGTAACTAATTTAAACTCAATACCGTTTTCATTCCAACTTGGTAATTCATCTTTAGGAATATGGTGGAACGACGGCTCAACTTCTTCAAATTCTTTAGGTAAAGCTATCCAAATTTGATAACCGTGCATTTTATGAGGTTTTCCATTTCTCAAGTTTTGGGGCGTTCTCTCAGTATGAGTAACTCCACGACCAGCTACCATCAAATTCACAGACCCAGGCTGGATAATCATCTCTGCACCAGTGCTATCTCTATGCTCTATTTCCCCTTCAAATAGATAGGTGAGAGTACATAAACCGATATGTGGATGTTGGTCAACATCAATATATTTTCCATTTTCGCCAATAATTGACGGACCCATGTGGTCAATAAATACAAAAGGTCCAACTGCTCTTTTTTCTACAAAGGGCAAAAGTCTGCCAACAAAAAAATTGCCGATATCACGGCTACGCTCTTCAATAATTAAACTTGTATTAGACATAATGTTAATTTATAAGTGATTTTATTGACAATAGACGTTTTGTATTAATTTTTCATACAAAATTAAATAATTAACAAGTCCAATACTATAAATCAAGGGTTATTAACTATAAATTATAATTAATTTTTGTTTACTTTCAACTTTTTATAAAAAAGTGTAACTTTTTGAAATTTTATTTGTCATTTACATAAATAAAGATGACATTTTAAAAAATAACAATTGTTTTAATATTATTTTAATAATATTTTTTAAAAAATTAAAAATAATTTTAAAAAAATGTTTGTTAATATTTTTATTTTTTCATATATTTGTAATAATACATGATGTCAAAGATAGATGCATTTATCCTAATTAATTTTTTTATAATTTTAATTTTAGGAATTTAATAATGTTTTCTCAAAAATCAAAAAAAGTATTGCTTTTTGCAATACTACTAATCTCTTTGTTTGG
>JBEICW010000065.1:0-10759 GCA_040383785.1 Ignavibacteria bacterium
CAACTGGTTCATTATCTGCTCATAGTGGAACAGCTGGTTCTATAGCAACTTTAGGTGTAGGTTTCTTAGGTAATGGAACAATAGCTGGTAATGGTTCTAAAACATTTGGTGTTTTAGCAATTGCTGGTGGTACATTATCTTCTGCTGTTGACTTTACAGTAAATGGTGGTGTAGAAGATGCATTTGATAATAATGGTACATTCACTGCAACTGCTGGTACAGTAACAATGGCAAATGCTGCTGGTGCTACTTCTCACTTAGCAGGTGCTGGTAATTATACATTTAATGACTTAGCTATCACAGGTAGTGCTGTATTAAATGATGATGATTTAACAATCAATGGCGATATTAATGTAAATTCAGGTGGTAGTTTTGTATCTTCAGCTGGCGCAATTACTTTTGCAGTAGCTGGTGATGACGTAATTACTAATGATGGTACATTAACATTTTTCAATTTAACAATTGCAGCAACTGCAAATAATGTTATTACAACAGCAAGTAGCTTTAATGTTGCTAACAACATGACATTAGGTTTAGCAGCTACATTTACAGCAACTGCTGGTACAGTTACATTTAATGGTGCAGCTCAAAACTTAACAAATAATAATACAGGTACTGGTTTAACATTTAACGGTTTAGCGAAATCTGGTACTGGTACATTAACATATTTACCAGATGCCTCTGCAAACCCTGCTGTTGATCCTGATGGTTCTTTAAATATCAAAGGAGATATTACTGCAACTGGTACTAGCGGCGTAATTGATTTAAAAAACATCAATGACAAAGGAAGATTATTCTTAAACGGTACAGCAGAACAAAATATCGTAATTGGAACTGCTGGAACTAATGCAATTGATTTTGGTTTTGTAACTTTAAATAATGAATTCGGTGCTAAATTAGTAGGTTCTACTAATGAAAATGATATCGAAGTTTTCAGAACATTAAGATTACAATCAGGTGATTTAGACTTAAATGGTAATAATATTATTCAAATTGATGAAACTGCTGGTTTATTAAGCGAAACAACTGGCAATACAATTATCAATACAGCTACTGTTGCTTCAGTTGGTTATGTATTTGTATATAAAACATTAGGAACAGATCCTTATACTAATAATAATATGAATGGAATTGGTGCAACTGTAACAACTGCACAAGATCCAGAAAATATTAAAGTAAAAAGATATTCAATCTCAAGAACAGTAGGTTCAGTAGATGGTATTTCAAGAGTATTTAGTATCGTCACTACAGACGTAACTGGCTTGGATGCTAAAGTAGTATTTAAATATGATGATAGTGAATTAAATGACTTAACAGCTGCAGATTTAAAAATGGCTAGATCAAGTAACCAAATTACTGGTCCTTACTATTTAGAGTCTTCAACAATTAATACAACTAACAAAATTATCACTGTAGATAATATCGATGGCTTTGCTAGTGGTTCAGTTTATGAATATTGGACAGCATCAGTACCTGTAATTGTTACTACTGCAGAAATCACTAAAGGTTTGGCAAGTAGTCCATTAGTAGCTGGTAGAACAGCACAAGGTATCTATGGTTTACAATTTACAGCTAATGGCGATGTTACTGTTAATTCAATTACTTTTGGATTAGATAGAGATGTAACTTTAGCTAACGAATTCTCTAAATATTATTTAGTTAAATCTGGCGATAATGATTTATCAACAACTTCAGATAATACTACTTTAATTTCAGGAACAAATAATGCGCCAGCAACTTTAGACGTTACAACAACTGGTGTAACTTTTGATTTAAGTGCATCATCACAATTATTAACATCAGCTTCTAATTTAAACTACTTCTTAGTAGTTGACGTAGCAACATCAGTAACTGCTTCAACTGCAGCAATCGGTGCAACATTTAACGAAACTAATTTAAATGTTACTGACGGTATTATAGAAGCAGTAAGTGAAGCAGGAACAGATTACTCTTTCAAACCAGGTTTGATGATTGATGAATTATCAAATGGCTTAACTCAAAGTCCATTAATCGCATCAACAACAAGCAATGGCTTGATTGGTTTCCAAATTAAATCAACTACAGCAGCAACAGATGGTTTTGATGCTTTGGTTGTAGGAACTAACGTAGATGTAACAAATATTTTTGACGAAGTAAGATTAGTACGTTCAACAACTAATGATTTAACATCTGGAACTTTAACAACTGTTAAAACAGGTGTAATTTCATCAACTGGTATTACTTTTACTAATATGAATGAAGCAACAACTGTAGCTGCTAAATATTATTTCTTAGTAGGAGATGTTAATGCAAACGTAAGCAAAAATACTTCTTCAGTAATATTTACAATCGCAGATGCAGATTTGAATGATGACGTAAATGCAGGTCCAAGATATATCAACGCTTTAGGCAATGTATCAAGTTCATTCTCAAGTGCTTCTTATTCATTTGATAACTCAGAAGTTACAGTATCTCAAACTACTCCATTAATATCTCAAAGTCCTTACAACTTAGGTAGAGGTGTTAATAATCAACCAGTTTATAGATTTACTTTAGCATCTGACAATGGTAATTCAGTAGCATTTACTAAAGTTATTGCGCAAGCAACTTTAGCTAAAGGTTTATTAGCAGCAAATGTAACTTCTTGGAAATTATGGTCTGACGCAAATGGTAATGATTATCCAGATACAGGTGAACAAATTGCAACTGGCGTTTATAATGCTAATGTAGCACAAGGTAACTTGACATTTGCTAACTTTACATCAGCTCAAACAACAACTTCTAGCAAAAAATATATTGTAACTGTAAACTTAGCAACTGGTTCGACATTAAATGGTGAATTATCAGTTAGTTTATTAAGTCAATCTTATGTAACTGTATCAAGCCCAGCAAGAGTAAATAACTTTGCTTCATTGACAGGTGATACATATACAGTTAAAGCACCTGGTACAGCAACAACTGCTAAAATCGTTGGATTATCTACAAATAGCGTTAACTCTGGTGGTAGTGTATCATTTACAGTAAGAACATTTGACGCAAATAATGTTCCTGCTAATTTAACATCATCATCAGCAGTAGCATTAAATGTAAATGCAGGTGGCTTTACTTTTGGTGGAACAACAACTGGAACTATCTTAGCTGGTAGTAACTTTGTATCAATCACTCCAACAATGTCTCACGCAACAGGTACAGCTTTAGCAACTGCAACTGCGACAGTAACTGGTTTGCCTAATACAATAGCTTCACCAACAATTACAGTATTCAAATCAGCTCCAACAGCTAATGGTACAGTAACTTTAGGAACAGCAACATCAACAACTTTATCAATTTCAAGCTGGACAAATGGAACAGGCGGAACAGGTAGATTAGTAGTTATCTCTGCTAACACACCTCCAACAGCTCCAACTAACGGCGTAACTTACACTTCAAATACAAACATCGGTTCAGGTTTAACAACTGCACAAACTGGTGCTGGTTCATTCGTAGTAGCAACAGGCAACTCAGCTGTAACAACAGTAACTGGTTTAACTCCTGGTGTAACTTATTATGTACAAGTATTTGAGTATGATGGTAGTGGTAGTACTATCGTTTATAACAGAACAGGTAAAACTTCAGTAAGCGTAGATGGCGCAACTGGTAACCCAGCATTTAAGGCAACTACAGCTGGTACAACAGGTGCTTCAACTTTATTAACTGCAGCAAATATCTCAACTGACGTAGATGTAACAGGTACTATTACAACAGATACAGAAGCAACTGACGGTAAATGGTTTAAATTCAAAGTTAATGCTAATAGAAATAACTTCTACATTAAATTAAGCGACTTACCTGCTAACTATTCATTATATCTATATGATTATACAACTGGTAATGAAGTATTATTCAGAACATCTGAAGCTTTATTATTAGAAAATGATGTAGTAATAGTAAATAATGCAGCTGCTGGAAATTACTTAATTAAAATATTCGGTGCAGATAACGAAGAATTTGACGCTGCAACTTTTGGATTAAAAGTTGTAACAAGTGCAAACGAAATCTTATCTTTAACAGAATAATTTTATAGAATAATAAGTTAGATTAAGAACAGTTAATGTTCTAATAGGTTATAAAAAAAGGGGTAGGCAAAGGATAGCTTGCCCCAATTTAAAAAAGCAAAATAATTTAAAAATTAATAGCAAGGAATTAGAAATGAACTTGAAAAGACTAATCAAGCTAGCAAAAGGTATCCATGGATGGAGCCTCTCTATAGCCTTAGCAATAGCACTATTTATGTTCGCAGGAGAAGTGCTTGCCCAAAACTACTATGATGTATCTTTGCGCCAAAGAAGAATGGGTGACCAGATTGGTGTTGAGATTTGGGTGAAAAAAGCAAATTCTGCTGCCCCTAGAATAGGTGGTATTTCTGTCGCGGTAACATATAATACAACATTTTTGTCGCCAGCTGACCCTTCTACGTATAACTTGCAAACGACTGACTCGATTGCTTATGATGTAAATCAAGTTGCTCCATTGCCTTATACAAGTATTACTTCTGGTTTCCATAGTGCAAATGGCTACTCAGCTTTGGCTGCTCAAGCATCTAATAGTGGTGGAATATTTGTCAATCAATTAGAAGTGAACTCATCTTCTATCCCTAATTTAACTGGTTTAGCAGTTAGTGATGCAGGTAGAGGTAGTTTTGTAGGTTTGTTAAGATTTAATATTATAAATGAATCAACATTAACAAATTCAACACTTACAAATATCGCTTTAAACTCAAGCACAATAGTTGGTGATTTTACTATTAATGATATTAATGGTAATAATATCGAATCTAATTCTACATTAGGTTCAACATCAACTATGACAATTCAAGGTATAACTTTGTTAAATCCTAACGGACCAAATGAAGCTGTAAATATAAATAGAACATTTACTTCATTAAGTACTGCTGGTTACCCGTTATACTTCGAAAGAAGTGGTTTAATTAGTCCAGTATTAGGTAGTGAATATGGTTCAAATATTATTGCTTACGCTTTTGATTATTCAACTGATGGCGGTACAACTTGGGGTGATGAATTCATGAGAGTTGCTGAACACAGAGAATCACAAGACGATTTAAGTACTGCTGCTACATTAGATAACCACAGAAGTGGAAGTATTGTATCATCAACAGGTACTTCTGCTGGTTATTTAATTACTCAAGGTAATGGAACTCAATTACCAGTTTATTCAGCAACAGCTGGTTATGGTGGTATTTTAAGAGTAATTTGGGATGATGATCCTTATTTTGCAGACAGATCTGAAAGAGGAAGAATTAGAATTAAACAATTAAATACAACTAACCGTTTAGCTGATATTGATGATAGAACTAAACCATCTGCTAATCCTTTTGATATTAGTGATGAAAACTTTGTACTTTCAAGATTATTCTTCTTACAATTAGATGGTTCTACTTCACATTTAAGAACAAGAGATATATATGAAAATGCATCTCAAGTAACTGTTGAAGCTTGGGTTAACTTAAATACAATTACTCCAGGTACTGAACCTGGTGTAGTAGCAACTGGACCTGGTCCAGCTTCAACTAATGGTCAAAATACTGAAGAAGGTGCTTGGATATTATACTTAAAAGACGGTAAATACCCTGCATTTAGAGCAAGAGAAATTATTGGTGGTGCTGGTAGAGGCGAAAATGGTGGAACATATATTGCAGATATAGTTGCAATCGATGCTTTAACTGCTACAAGTGCTGCTGTGCCAATTGAAATGAATGCTTCTCACTCAAGTAATTGGGTTCACTTAGCTGCTACAGTTAATGGTGGAACAGTTTCATTATACGTAAATGGTGAATTAAAAGCTCAAACTGTAAATACAAATGCAAATGATATCAGAATGGCTACTTACAAACATCCAGTATGGATTGGTGTAAATCCTACTGATAGTTTAGGTTCAGGTAGATTTTTGCACGCTGGTATCAAAGAAGTAAAAGTATGGAGAAAAGCATTATCACAAGGTGAGTTAAGATCTTACGTTGGTGGTGTAGTAAATCCAACTACAGTTCCTGCTAATGACAACAGAAGATCTTTAGAATTATATTATAAACTTAATGGTACTTCTAATGATTTTGCAACTGACGCTACTCATCAAAATGGTACTAATCCAATTTATTACTATACTAACCCAAGTTTATTGGCAGGTAGTGATGATGTTGATGAAGAAAGATACCCTTATAGACCTGATAGAGCTCACATTAAATTAACTTCACCACAAACTGGTTTTGGTGTATCTAATGTTGAGGGAAGTGTTTTCCCTGTAAGATGGGCTGCTTTCGGATTGGGAGATATTACAAGTAATACAGCTGTAGATAACAGTGCTGACTTAGTATTAGAATTTAGCCGTGATGGTGGTGTTACTTGGGCTCCTGCTGTAGGTGAATTAACTGCTGGTTTAAGTTATACAACACCTGCATCTTTATTAGACCAAGTAGATGTTGAAGATGCTAACTTAGGTTGGTTACCTTACCAAAATTCTACTGTAGCTGGTGCTTATAATGATTTACAAGCAATTGTTCCTACAAGCAATAATTATTCTAAAAATACAATCTTTAGAGTTAGAGGTTCTGCTGACGTAAATCAAGATAATATTATGGATGTAACTGGTACTTTTGTAACTGCGCCTTACTTTGCATTGAAAAATACAGGTAATACAGTTATCGAAGTTGCTGGTGGAACTGACATGAACTTATTGGGTGGTGCTGCTATGTTAGAAGCTTGGATCAGACCTTACAGATTCCCAACTACTACTGAAGGTTATTTCCCAATTATCAACAAAAAAGATAATACAACTGGTAACACTCACTATGCATTAAGATTATTATCAACTGGTCAAGTACAATTAGTTGTAACTAACGAAAATGGTACAGTAAGAACTGCGAATAGTGATATAACAAAACCTATTATTGCTCCTAACGCACAAGTAATGGATTCAGTTTGGAATCATGTAGCTGTATATATGAACTTAGCAAATGGAAGCGGTGCTTCTACTGTTAAATTCTATATTGATGGTACATTACAATCTGCAGATTCATTAACTGCTCAATTAGGTTCTAATGTAAATCCAAATGAATTAAACACTCAAAAAGTTTACTTAGGTTATGAATATAACACAACTGACTCAACTAGCAAATACTTTATTGGTGAATTAAAAGGTATTAGATACTGGAATGGTATCCCTGGTGATGCTGATGTAACTGGAGCTGAACCAACTGACTTGACTAACTTCATTAGAGGTTCTGCAATGGTTAGAGCAAATAAACTTTCAAATGCAAGTAGAGCCAATTTAGTAGCTTCTTTTGATATGAATGGTGGTGCTTTTGTTGCTAATGGTTTTGCTCACGAAAGTGTTTACTCTGGTACTAACGAAGGTTCTTTTGCTGTTGATTCAATCAATGCAAAAATCACTACTAATGGTGGTGCAAGTTATGTAGCAGTTGAACCATACTTAAAATTAGTTGAACCTATTTTCCAACAACAAGTTGCAAATACTACTACTGATTTAATGGTAAGATGGACTGGTTTTGATTTTGACAGAGTCGCTTTCAAAACTGGTGATGACGCAACTTCGACTGATTCTGACTTAGAATATTCAGTATTTGGTGGTGGTGGTGTGTCTTCAGCTTCTTACAACCCAACATCAAGTGATAATGACAACTTAGCATATGATGATTCATTTACATTACCTTTGTCAACTACATATATGTTCCAAGGTGTTAGTTCAGCTCCAAATGTACAATTTGCTGGATTATTAAATGTATCTGAAGTTGTAGATAACGCTGGTACACAAGATAAAATTTCTGCAGTAAAAACTGACGCAAGATTAAGATTAAGAGGTAGAGCTACTTTGAATACTTTAGGTGAGCAAGAATATACTACTTTTGCAGACTTAAGAAATCAAGGTCCTTTATTCACAATCACTCCTGCTTCTAACTTTACAGTAAGAGCATTATTAGAAGGTTATCATAATGGTGACGTAACTGCATTTGACGGTGAATTAGGTAATACTTTCGCAACTAACGGTATGAGAATTAAATTATACAAAGATGCAAATGGTGTACCTGGTGATTTAGTAGCAACTTCTGTTTCTACTGCTGACTATGCAAGCAAAGACCCATTAGATCCAACTTTTGGTGTAAGAGGACTTGACGGTGCATTATATGGTAACGTAAACTTTGTATTCACTGACGTTGAAGATGGTAACTACTTTGTTGTTTTAGAACACCAAAATCACTTACCTGTAATGTCAAGATACCCTGCTCCATTCTTATTTACTGGTGATGACTTAGATACTTGGACTATCGAATCAGGTTGGGATTTCCAAAACTGGGATGGTGATTCAGCAAATGTATTATTAGCAACTGACGTTGTGCCAGCAACTGGTACTAAATTCTCTGCTTATGGTAATACTGCTACTGACGCATCTTTAACTAACTATGGTACTACTGGTTTAAGATATAACAATGGTCAAGCTGGTGGAACAACTAACTCAATTTCTGCCTTAGTTGGTGGTGATGTTGTTAGAGATGGTAAAATCAATACATTAGACCGTGTACAAGTTCGTTTAGATAATGGTGTTTCTGAAGCATTCTCATCTGACGTTACTGGTGAAGGTATCGTAAACGCAATCGATAGAACAATCGTTGATAGAAACGCTGGTATTTCATACTCTTTATATGATTTATATCCTAACTTATATGCTGGTGGTACTTCTGGTATCGTATCTGGTGATTTCGCTAAAGGTATATATGAAGTATTGGAAAATAGCAAATTAAACGTAACTGAAGAAGTAGCAAATGATAAATTAGCTATCACTCAATCTAACGGTGAATTTAACTATGTTGTTTCTGCTGAAACTAACTTAAGCGAAGATGGTACAATTGTTTCATTAAGTATGTTTATCGAAAACTTAGGTAAAGACTTTGCACCTGCAAACTGTACTTTTGGTGTAACTTTTGACCCTAATGTATTACAATACGAAAACTTAACTGACGCTATTGCAATTTGGAATGACAACAAACCGGCTGGTTATACAGGTAGTATCTACTCTGCACCATTGCCAAATGCTGCTAATCCAATTCCAAACTTAAGAACTATTGAAATTGACTATGATGCATTTGCTAGATTAGCTGGTGTAAACGTTCCTGCTGGTAGAGTTAAAATTGGTACATTAAACTTCAGTGTAAGAAAAGAATCATTCGAATATTCATTCCAATGGCACAAATCTACTGCAGTATTAACTACTAAAAATGAAAACATTACAACTGATGGTAAATTTGATGAAATTAGACCAATCAATACAGTAAGAACTGCTACTATCACATCTCCTAACGGTGGTGAAGATTTCAAAGCTGGTAGAGCATATCAAGTTACTTGGACTCAACCAAACAAACCTGCTACAGTATATGTTGAATACTCTGTAGATAATGGTAACACTTGGTCAAGAGCAAACGATAAAGCTATGGATATTATGACTGCTACTTTTGACTGGACTACTCCTGTAATTAATACTACAGAAGCTTTAGTAAGATTAGTTGATGCTGTTACTGCTGTTGAAATTGATAGAACTGATAACTCATTCTCTATCACTCCTGCAGCTAACTTTATCACTCGTCCATCTGCAAAAGACCCAGTTTATTTTGGTGGTGATTTTGATGTAATCAAATTCAATGTTGAATTTGCTACAAACGTAAGATTTGCATTCTCTGCTGATGGTACTTCTAACTGGATGCCTTTAACTTCTACAGTTAATTCAGTTAATGGTCAAGTTACTTGGAAAATACCTACTAACACTAATACTAAAAATGCAGTTGTAGCTATGTATGATGCGACTAATAATCAATTCTTAGCTGTTTCTGAACCATTCAAAGTATTAGCTGGTAAAGTAGCATTTACTTCTCCAACTAACGGTCAATCTTTAGACGGTGCTGCTGTTGCTAAAGTTAAATGGAATTCTGAAAACGTATTAAACTTCGATATCGAATTCACTGCTAACAATGGTAACAACTGGACTTCAGTTGAAAGAAACATTAATGCATTAAAAGGCGTTCATAACTGGACAGTAAACAATGTAAATACAAACGAAGGCATGTTAAGAGCAATCTACAACAACGACCCAGAATTAGAATTCGCACGTACAGGATTATTCTCAATCGTAGCTGGTTCTAGCACAGGTGTTGAAGAAGATAACTTAGCATTTGAATTAGGTGCTGCTTATCCTAATCCATTCAATACGACTTCAAGCTTTAGCTTTAACTTACCAAGTACTGAAAAAGTATATGTTGAATTATTCAACGCTGCTGGTACTAAAGTTGCTGACTTAGTAAATGGAACAATGTTAGGAAAAGGTGCTCATACATTAGTACTTTATGGAAATGACTTACCATCTGGTGTTTATTTCATACATGTTAAAGCTGGTGATAACACTGCAGTTCAACAAGTTGTATTAAATAAATAATCAAATGATTATTCATTGATAAAGACTAAGGTATATTGCCGAAGTCAAACATAAGTAGAAATACAAAAGCCCCAAGATAGAAATATCTCGGGGCTTTTTTTTGTGTTGTTTTTTGTGATGTTTTTTTTGTTCTGGTAGGTCAAGCGTCTCGCTTGACATTCTTCATAATGTAGTGGACGGGTTTCCCGTCCTTTCTTATGTTTCTTTTTTTGGGTAGATTGGGCGGCTCGCCCGTTCCCTTAGATTTTTAGTAGAACAGGCACCCATGCCTGTTCATTCTTTGTTGATA
>JBEICW010000066.1:0-10699 GCA_040383785.1 Ignavibacteria bacterium
ATTTTTTTATCTAATTCAACATCACTTGATACACCATCTTCACTATCACCTGATGTATCTTCATCTGATTTTAATGTATAGTATTTAGATATAATATTAATCATATCATCAAGTGTAACTTCCAATCTTTGCTGTAATACTGAAATATCAGATACAATATCAGTAAAGTCTTTTGCTAAATCTTTAATTGATTTAGTATCTCTTTTAATAATAAAACTATCACTATCATCACTTTGATTAGTTTTTAAATCATATTTAATGAAATCGGATATTGTTGCTAACTTAACTGCCATTTGTGATACATCACCGGTGTAAATATCATCTTTTAAATCAGATATTGCTTCAATATCACTGATGAACTTAGTTATTTGTTTATCAGTGTATGGTGCATCATCACTAACTTCAGTCAATGATGAGCTTCTATATTTATCTCTATTTAAAATTGATTTTTTACTACTTATCTTATTCATTTCTTATATTCCGATTTATTTAGTATTTAATTAGTATTTAATATTAAATTAAAAATTATGTAATATTGCGTTTAGTTTATCATTAATTAAATTAAATGTTCTAATATTATTAATTAATCTACCACCAGATTTGTTTTCGTTTAATCTCCTCATAAACGCACCTTGTGTTGATGGATTAGTAACAAAATCCCAAGCAATTAATTCAAAGTCATCACCGACCTCGACAGTATCTTCATCTAATTGATTAACACTACCTAAACCACGTGATGATATTCCTAATGTTTTACCAGCTCTTAAAATGGTTTGAACTATTCTACCCGATGGTGTATCTAATACTTCTAATTCACCCCATAAATCTTTACCTTCCCACCATAGTTTTTCAACTGTATGTGATGAATTTTTACCTTCAACGATTGAACTATCAGGATGGTCTAACTCACCGTATGCTCTTTTTTCACTAATAAATGTTTTAGCATATTTCTCAGCTTCTCTTTTTAATATTTTTAATGGGTAAATTCTACCATTTTGATTTTCAGAATCTGCTCTTTGTAATATACCCTTAACCAAAAACCTATCACTAATGTTCGGAGTCTCACCTTCTAATATGATACCCTTAAATAAGTGATTTGATGATACTAAAAGTTTCTTATTTGAATTAACATTTAGTTTATTTGTATTGTTATTAATTTCAATTGGCATTTTTATTTAGGTTCCTATAAATAATCAAATTCTAATTCATCAATTAATGCTTGTTTAATTTCAAAGTATAAACCACTAATATCATCTTCATCATAAAAACCAGAAAATTCACTTTCACATACAGCAACTAAATGTTCGTGTATCATTTCATTGATGTCACTACCCAATCCCTTAGCAAACGGTAGTATTTTATCTGTTTTATAATATCCAGAGTTATCTGCTCTTAGTTTATATATCATCTCTTTGATATATTCATCTAATAATATATGAAATTGGTTAGTATTCATTATATATTATGCCCCCAACTCATTTAACATTCTTGATATTCTCATTAAACTTTCATTCATTTTTTTAATCTTTGACATTGTCGGTTTCCAGTAATCACGTTGTGATAATTCATTCTCAACTTTTAATTTAAGATTGTTTTTAATCTTTCTTTCAACAACTCTTAACATCTCATTGATTTCTTTGATATTGTTATTAACAACATCCTTAGGTGAACCATCATCTGATTTACCTTCATTTAATACGTGATTATTACTTAGGTTAGATAAATCATAATTGAAGTTAAATATACCTCTATTGTTTCTCATTTCATTAACCGGTGTGTTACCTGTCTTTTTGAAATTAATATTTGTTTTCTTAACTCGTGTTCCATATTTAAAATCAACTGGATCGTAATGTTCAGCATCTGGATCGTCATCAGGATTACCAACAAATGCGTTTGGTGTATTATAACCACCGATTGCTGCAGTTGTATTTTCATCTATTTCATATTCTTCATCATCAAATAATAACTCATCATCATCCTCATCATCAAAACCAATTGTTAATTTGATATTAACATCGGTTTCATCATCTTCATCTTCATCATCTTCCTCTTCATCTTCATAATCAACATCAAATATAATGTTGCTCTTCTCTTTTGGATATCTTTTTACCGGAGTATATACTTCCTCATCATCATATTCATCTGATAAATCATTTAAATCAACACCATTGATTTCAACATCAAGTATATCTCTATCTAAATCCTCTTCATCAAAATCAAAAACACCTGATTCATATAATTTATTTATTTTTCTATTAACTAGACTACCATTAACAATTATTGGTTGTCTATTTCTATTTCTATTATTAAATCTATTTAATTTCATTTATTTAAACCTAAATTTATATTATTATTATTATCTAATTTGTGGGTTTCTAATTAGAACATAACAAGTACCTGATGTTGATACAACTTTTGATACTGCTAATTCATGCACGATACCAATTGTTAATGCTGAACCAGGTATAGTACCACCTTTACTTAAATGAATTGTTTGACCTGCTGATGTTATGATAACACCACCAGCGCCATAATTAGAACCTGTGAAATTAACCTCAGTTGCACCTGTAACTGATATACTAGAGACCCATCTACCGGTATGACCTAATCGTTCAAAGTCATTACTACTCTGACCGATTGTACCTGATGTCCCCTTCATACTATGATAATCATTTATTACTTCAAACATTTAATTTTTACCTTACTCATTATATCAATTAGTTATTTCTTAGTAATCCAAACATATGTAATTGCTTTCCTATTTCTCTTAAATTAGTATCACCTGCAATATAAGAATAAATCAATTCTTCAATCTTACTAAATTCATTTCCATCAATTGCTTTAAATGTCTTACCAATTAATTCATCAACAGTTGCATTTGATACACCGTCTTTCATCTTATCAATTTCTTTAATGAACTTTTTAAACTCAAGTCCTGTTAATGCTGCTAATTTACTTTTATAAAATTCAGTTCTTAATGATTTTCTTTTAGTTTCAATTACAGGTTCAATTACCGGTTCAGTAATAGGTTCAATCTCAATTTTATAATTTCTAATAAATTTAAGAACTCGCATTGAGAATTTCTCAATTGTGTCCAATTTATTAGATAATTTATATTTACCTTTACCGACACCATAATTAAAATTAACAACACCGAGATTGTTAGCAACTAATACATCCATAAAATCTTTAGCATATCTCCAGGTAAATGTATTAACATCCTTAACCTGACCCAATCCTATTTTGATTGTATCAACTATTTTTTTATCTGATAATTTCTTTAAATCTAAAATTGTTAACATATTATATCATTAACCTCATTAATTAAGTTTCTTAAGTGTTGATAATAAATCAAATAATTGCATTATGGTTGTTATGTTCTGTTCGGTTATCATCTTATTGTTTTTGATTTTTTCTGATGTTTTACAAACTTCATCTATTTTAATTAATAGAATATCATCATTAACAATCTTTTTGTGTTTTTTTATTTCTGATAATACATTAATTAACATTTTATTTATATTATCTTTAAATTCAGGTGAGTTTGTATTTTGATTAATATATAAATTTATTAATTTACTTTGCTCTTCATTTAAATTATCAATGTAATTTTCATTGAAATTTTTAATCATTTGTCTAACAGCAACAACTCGTGTATCTTTATCTTGTTCTAAGAATAATTTTAATGAATCATTGACAACATCCGGTTTTTCATTTTTATTAGTTAGAGTTTCAAGTATAAATACTCTACTATTTATTAATTCACTCGGTGTGTCATTAGCAATATTAAATTCAAGTAATTTATAGCAACTAGCAAACAATTTATAGTTTGATAATTTAATATTAAAAAATTCTTTAATATTATAATTATTAGTTATTTCTTTAATTAAATTATACTTTTCATTCTTTAATTTACTTTCATTTAATGTCTTTCTTAATTGAATTGATGACTCAATTATTGAATTTGCAATTGAATCGGATACACCTTTTGTTTCTGATAATACATTATATATACTTAACTCTTTACCTAATTCGGTATTTGATGTGAAGTATTTAACAATCAATGATTTAGGTACATTACCGGTTCTATTATTTAGAACATCAATAGAAAAATTGCGTATTAATACTTCAAATAAAAGACCAGTGTTCTTTATTTTATTGTGCTTAACCTTGTTTGTATTATTTGACTTCATCTTTCTCCGTACCAAATGAATTTATTTTATTCAGTTTCATATAAATATAATTATATTAGCAATTTTATTTTATTGAATATTTTTTTGAATTATTTTTAATTTTTATAGTATATCCATAGCATCAGTATCTAAATCATTATAAGCTTTCTTAGCACCACGTTTGCCTAACACATCTCTACCAAACACATGGGCATCAGTACCTCTTTTTGTTTTTGATTTAGGTCTACCAGCACCTTCCCATCCACCTTTCGGAGAACCACCCTTAGCTGTTACACCGTCTTGATATTTCTTCTCTGGTTTATTATTATTATTTTTACGGAATTGTTTAATTCTTTCTCGTTCTTTTTTATTTGCTAATTCGCTATCTTTAACAACGTAATCATAATCATCCTCAATTGTTGTATCATCAGCAGTTGTATCATCAGCAGTTGTATCATCAGCAGTTTCAGTATCCGTTTCAGTATCAGTTGTTGTATCATCCGTTGTTGTATCATCAGCTGGTTTTTCTTCCTCGAACTTACCATCACTTTCAATCTTACCTTCAATCCAACCTGTTCTAATATCATCAAGCACTTTTTTAGCTTCATCATCAGCTTCAGTATCATCAAATCCAAATATATTTTTATATATGAAATCTCTACTAATCATTTTTAATTCTTTCATTGATGTTGCTAATGTTACCTTTTGGGTTAACATCTCAATCTTTTCTTGTTCATATATAATAGATGGGTTTGTTAATGATAATGAAAACGTTGCTAATCTCTCATCTTCAATACCTAATGCAAATAAATGAACTATTGCAATCTTATTTAATTCGGATACAATCATTTTTTGAACTCTATCGATGGTACGTGAGAAACGCACATCTTCCATAGCAAGTGAACTTTTTCCTGCTACTGCTTCATCATATCCAAGAAATGCCTTTGGTATCTTTAATCCAGCAAATATCTTTCTTAATATATACTCCAAATCATCAACTGGTGCATATTCTAGTCCAGGTAAACTATCAATTGTTGTGCCACCGTTGTCACCTCTAACAGGAATATAATAATCCTCTAACATATTCTGAATATTAAATCTTAAATTATAATCACCGGTATCATCATCAACGAAAGGAGTTTTCTTCATTTTAGATACAATGGACTCCATAAATGCTTCTACCTCTTCCTCTGGTATATTACCGATGTCAACTCTAAATACTCTTTTCTCAGCACTTCTCATAATACGATGTAATAACATCGCATCTTCTAATAACATCAATATCTTAAAATCTTTTCTAATACCCTCTAAAATAGACTTTCCGTATGGTAAAAAATTAACATCACTTAATAATCTAAAATGAGCTATCTCATAACTTTCAAAATCATCAGCATCATCTTGTTGCAATCTCGAATATACAGTATGCAACCCACCGGATGTTGTTAATGTTTCAGGATTAATTAATTTATATTTAACATTAAAAGGATTATCTGCACTACCTTCAATTCTTAACATAAAGTATGATGATAAAGGAACAACACCTACAACTCCAAATCCCTCTTGCACATGAAGACCTAAATACATATCACCATATTTAACTGTATTTCTAATCCAAGACCAAAGATTGAACTCAACATCTAAAATATCATTAAATAGATTTGTTAGTAACTCTTTAATTTCACTATCATTGGTTTTAATTGTTACAACTTCACCACGTTCATTAGAAACACAACTCTCATCAGCATATATATCTAATGCACTTGATATAAGTCCACTTGTATCCATCATCTCATAATCAGAATATAGAACTGTTCTACTTTGTATTATAGATGAAAAATCATTATTTGAATAACCGGTTTGAACACCAGTAGCATCTAGATGTTGTGATGAACGGTATATACGTGAAAACTTATCTGCCGCTCTTGTATTTGATTTACTACCAACTGATTGAAATTTAGATGGATCAATAACAACAGTCTTATTTTTACCTTTCGGTCTATATATAATTGCAGATGTAAATAACTTGGTTAACCTATTTCGCAATGAACTTGAACCTTCAGAGTCACTACCGGTTTTGTTTATACCAATTGTATTATTTCTATTTATTAATTTTTGTTGCTCAGCCATTTTATGTTATCTTATTTAATTTATATTATATTATTTAATATTCTTACCATCAACACCACGTGAGTCCCTATCCAACCTTCTCTTCATATCCCAATGTAGTGCTGATTGCAATGCAATAATCATCTGGTCATTTTCATCACAATGCAATATATTATTTAGATACTTAATCCTATCAAGTAAAACCTCTAATAATTGAGTATTGGATATACCATCAGTATATTCAAATTTGTTGTTATTATCAACAAATTCAGTTTTATAAAACTGAATTGTATTTGATAAATTAGGATCTTTTGAGTATGGTAATTCATATTTATTACCGTTATCAATAACTTTTATAATCATTTTAATCCAATTTAATGTATCTTCTATCTATATAATTATGTTACAACTTCATTGTTGTATTGAATTTATTTAATTTTATTTAAGTAACCAAGATATATCTGAATCACTCTTATTTAATTTACTACTAGCCGGCATATTCCAGTATGCTTTACCCTGTGATGATATTGAATCAACGCCACCGGTTTTAACAATACCGGATAATGTTTTCTTAGTTAAATTTAAACCGTGCTGTCTCATTCTAAGTGCTGTTTCTCTTACCCATATACCGATTGATAATGACATAACCAAGTCATCATTATAACCTTTCATTGCTTCAGCTCTATTATTATTCCAAACGAATACTTGCAATTCAGTTAATGTTCTTTTAGATTGAATTATGATTGTTTTCTCTCTTATATATTCTTCTAATTTCTCTAACATAACACTTCTTGTTCTTTGTGTTGTTGTAAAACCAGGTACCATATCTTTATTGTCTTTTAAATCATAACCCTTTCTTACCTGTGTTGATATATCAATAAATGGATCGTTCTTATATGTATAATATAGATTAATATATCTTAAATCAACTAATTTATTTAATACTGCCCAACCGATATTATTATTCTCAACAACTAATAAACCATTATTGTAATCGGTTGCAACATTATATAGTAATTTAGCAAAGTTATCGGTATCAATCTTACCTTTGAACTCAACAACTTGTTTAATTAGCCCGTTATCTAATACATCTAATACGTGAAATGCACTATAATCACCACCATCTCCACGAGCAACGTCAGCACATATTAAATAAGTATGACCTGGATCCGGATGTTCATATATATACATCTCGCTTAGATTACCTTTCTTCTCACCTGGTTCAGTAATAAAATTCTTACTGTAATAATCTAACTCTTCTGGATGAATAAATGTTGCACCTGAACTTAAAAAGTCAGCATCGCAGTTTGATACAATTATATTATCACATATAAATAGGTGTCCGTTATCAACTTCAATAATATCATATAAGTCAATCTCTGAATTATTAAAATTACGAATACCAATAATCATTAACGGACCTGCCGGTGTATCTAAAACATCTCTAAAACGTAAATCCTCAGCAAATATTTTATTACCATTTGATATAAACTTATGATTTGTTGAACTAATCATTTTTTGACCATTGTTTAATCTAATCTCAACATACTCTGTCTTTGTTGTCTTTTTCATTCCACCAAACTTTTGATACCCACTCGGTGTTAATATCAAATAATCATTTAGTTTATTCTCATTGTTATCATATATGTTATATAGACTATCTAATCTAATATTAAACTCGTGGTTTAGATTATCTCTTATCATAACGGTATGATGACCGGCTAAACATTCTTGAGCTGCTTGATTTAAACCTAATAACTTATCTTGTTTTAATCTCCAGGAATCATCACGGTCTGGATGCACATACCACGGTAGTTTTATTGTATTAAATTCATTCTCACCATTTTCAGCTGATACCCACATTCTATGGAACCAATTACCCTGACCATTAGGTGTTGACATCACTAATGCACGACCACCGGTTCCTAATGTTTGTTGAGCTGCAGTCCAGATGTGTTCAACTAAGTGTGATGCAATGAAGGCTGCCTCATCAATTAACAATAATGAGATTGCCTCTGAACGTCCAGAGTTTTCACTACTAGCAACAGCTTTAATTTGTGAGCCGTTCTTTAACTTTAAACTTAATTTATTATCCTCAACAAACGGTTCTCTTAACCAAGATGGAAGATTTTGATACATAAATCTAACTTTTGTAACTAAATTCTTTGATACATCTTGCGTTGTTGCAATAACTAATACGTTCTTATCTTCAAAGAAGGTCATCAACCAACAAGCATAACCAGCAGCAACTGTTGATATACCTAATTGCCTTGATTTCAATACAATGTTATAATCATGTGTTTGTAAATAACGTAATGTATCTTCCTGAAATGAATATAAATTAAATAACATTCTACCTTTTACCGGATGTTGTATCATACAATACTTTCTCATAAAGTAAACCGGATCAGTAAAACATTTTTGATATTCACTTCTGACAACTGCTCTTAAATCAATATCATCAGGTAATTTCTCTTGTACTTGTAGCATATAAAACCTTTATTTTTATATTATATTAAACCCAACCACGGTATAGGTGGTGCAGGAACAAATCCAACTCCGATATATAACAATCCAAAATATAAACCACCTACTGTCATAACATACTTTTGTAATGCAAGACCTATCATTTGCGAACATAAATCAGGTGTTTTAGTAGCTGCATTATCATTCATTGCTGTTTTTAAATCTTTTGCTAAACCTTTAATATCACCAGGTATAATTATTAAACACGGATATGGTACAGAATAGTTAGGTAGTGTTGTTGGTGGCATAGGAGGTACCGGTAATAAATTAGTCATCATTAATGTTAAACTAATACCACCAGCGATAATATCAAATGTCTTATCGGTTGTATCAAACTTATCTTTTATTTGTTGTTTAATTTTATTCTTATCAACACCGGTCTCAACTAATTTCTTAACATCATCTGCTTTTAAATTACCACCTGATAATGAACTAACAATATTATTTATTATAGGTGATACAATAGATGATATTAAACTCTTAGCTTGTTTAATTATTATGCTATCACTTGATGTATCTTTATTGGTTCCGGTGCCGTCTTTTATTGCATTATTTAATTCATTTGATATTACATCATCAATAATCATATCAATATTAGAATTAATTTCATATAGTGAATCATTAACTGCTTTCTGCAACTCCATTGCTGCAGTGGTTGTTGTTAGTGCAATTTCTAAATTTGTTTTTAATATTAGATTACCGTTTACATTACCACCGGTGCGTAATGCTAAATCAAATTGTGTAAGAAAGAAATTAACAAAAGACTTCGTATCCGGTGCCATTGCTGAACTCAAATACGAAGTCATATTACTTTTAAATACTTCCCAAGCTATCATATATAAATCTATTTAAATAATTATTATGAATTATTATTAATATTAATGTCATTAGGTTTACTTAGCAATCAATTCCCATATTGCTTTAACAATAAAACCTAATATACTTAATAACATTGCCATGCCCATCTTTTTAGTAAATTCAGATGATGTTTCTAATTTCTCTAATCTCTTATCAAAATCAACCATTGTTTTATCACTATCTCTATGTGCCTTATATAACTTCTCAATCTCACTTTTATATTTAGAATCAAGCTCAGATAATGTTTTTAACGCATGGTCGGTTGAACGAACAGTCTCACCTAATTTAACAATCAGGCCATTGACGGGGTCTCTAATTATATCCGATAAATTGCTTATTGATTTATTTAATTGCTCAATTAAGTTTAAATTATTATTTAACGCATCATCTAAATCACGCTTATCACGTTTTTGTTCAGATAATTGCATATCATAATCTTTCTTAAAATCAAATACTTGTCTATTTAATTCTTGTAGTGCAATTTTATTTTCGTCAATGTGATGTGATGCACTATCTAATTCTTCCTGTAATAATAATATTGATTGTTGAGTATTATTATTTGTGTGTAGTGACTTACCACTGTTCTTCATATTACCGGTAATATTTGAATTAGTATCTCTGGTATTATTCAACGCCATTGTAAAATCACCTCCCTGTCGCTATAATTTAATTTGTATAAATTGACTGATTAACACCAGAGTTACTCAATTTTATTTTTATATTTAACTTAATTTATTATTATTACTATTCTATTATATCTTCACTTTTTAATACACTAGGTAATGTCTCACCTTTTCTACTAAACTTCTCAGCTGTTGTTACACCAAGACCGATTACAGTAATATATAAAAAACCTTCAAAAATAAATTCAGCGATTTGCATTTGATAAAAGAAATTACCAACCCAGGTAGCAATTAATATACCAATTGATATGAATACAACAAAACGTTTTGATGAATATTGTCCATCAACATCACGGAATACTTGCTTTAAAAAATCTTTCACTCATAATACCTCAAATATATTTATATATATAA
>JBEICW010000067.1:0-10684 GCA_040383785.1 Ignavibacteria bacterium
AATCAAGTTTTAAATAGAAAGCCAAGAATAAAAAGATTTTTATATTATGACCGCCTATTACTAAATATATTAGACAATAAATCTGAATATGGTAAAATTATTTTTGAAACTCTATTTGCAAAAGTTCCGATGACAAAAGTTTTAAACTTTATGCGAGAAAAAACAAATTTTAAAGAAGAAATTTCTATTTTTACCAAATTACCAAAAAAAATATTTGTTGAAGCAGCAATTAAAGATTTTTTCCAGATTTGTATTACATATCCAGTTTTAGTATTACCTTTTTTACTTACAATTTTTTTTCTTTTTTTTTCATTTGGTAATTTAGATTTTATAAGTTGGAGTATTTTAGGTTTAGGATTTTTGACTGTTGGTCTTTCTCATGGAGCAATAGACCATTTAACTTCTAATGAAATTACAAATAATAAGCAGCTAATATTTTTTATTATAAATTATTTGTTAAAAGGTGCTAGTTTTGGTTTAATTTGGTTGTTTTTACCTGATTTTGCATTAGCTACTTTTATTATTTATTCTGCATGGCATTTTGGACAAGCAGATTTTAAAGAGTGGAATTTAAATCAAGGATGGCAATCTTTATTTTGGGGTTTAATATTATTAAACATAATATTTTTCTATCATTTTGAAGAATTTAAATTGGTAATTAATAAAATCCCAAATTTAAATCTAATACTATTACTCAATAATATATCCACAACACAACTTACAATATTACAAATATTTGTCATTATTTGTGGTTTATTTTTAGTATTTTTAAATAAATCAAAAAATATATTATATACTTTAATTTATCTTTTACTAACAAGTTATTTACCTCTACTTATTTCTTTTGGTATTTATTTTATTTATCAACATAGCATAAACGGTTGGATTCATTTAACCAAGGGTATGAAATTAAGTCCTTATGTTTTATGGTTAAAATCTCTACCATTCTCAATTGGTGGAATTCTCATAATTATATATTTCATGCTTTATTTTGGAATAAATTATATAGGTATGTTTTTTATAGTATTATCTTGTCTAAGTTTACCACACGTATTTAGTATGCATAACTTTTATTCAAAATTAAAAGATCAAAAATAAAAATTTATATTTTAAGTTTTGTTTACCACAATATTTATTATTAATAGTGAATTTTGTAATCAATAAAAAGTATTAGTGTTATAATATTATTTTGAAAGAAAAGTGAGTAACAACAAAGACATATTAACACAAACCTTATTCTAATCGCCTTTATTATCTTTTTCACTTTCAAAATTTTCTTCTAATTCTATTTTTTCTTTTACTTTAACTCCATTATTAATTTTGTAACTTAGATTGATAAATGCTACTTGGGTTTCCTTTTTCTTAAACGTAAATTGATTAAAACTCAAATCATCTGCAGTGCCATTTGCAAATCGATTGTAATTATAGGTATTTAGAATATCTGTAAATCTCAAACTTACTGTAAGATTATCAATAATTTCTTTTTTTAATGCAAAATCTATGTTAAAAAAAGACTGTATCTGCCCTTGTGGAGTTGCTAGTGGAGATTCGTAATATACAAAACTCTGCATATCAATACCCCAAAATAGTTTCATTGTAGAATTGATTTTTGCATTCCAAACAACATTATCATTTCCAATAATTCCTAAATCGGATTTACCTCCAATTTTATTGTAATATATACTTATAGTTGAATTTAACTTCCACCATTTTGTGATTTCTTCGTCATTTATCAGCTCCAATCCAATAAATTCTGAGCCGTCAAAATTGTCATATGTAGAATTAGTAATTCCATTAGAATCAACGAAATTATACTTTCTAATTGCATTTTCAATATTACGATAAAAAAGTGATGCAAAAATTGTTCTTTTATTTGCCAGAATAGAATATCCTAACTCAAATGAATTAATGTATTCTGGCTTCACATTTGGATTACCATATTTTATGAGTAGTGGGTTATCGATTTCAATAAATGGGTTCAGATTATTTACACTTGGTCTATCAATTCGCCTCGAATAATTAAAATTAATAATATCAGTTTCTGAAATGCTATATTTAAGTCCTAAATTTGGGAACAAACTATTATATTTGATTACATTAGTTTGGTTATTTTGGAATTGAGTTAATTTGATATTTGCTGTCTCTGCTCTAAGTCCTATCTCAAATAACCAATCATCAATTTTATTATCATAATTCGCAAAAATAGAATAAATTTGTCTATCTAAAACATAATTATTATTTAAGTCATTATCAATTGTCCAAATATTATTTTCAAAATCAAAAATTTCTGGTTGATAAATACTATTAGCATCTCTCACATTAGCAAACCAACCCATTTCTAATTTACTTACGACTTTATTTTTTAATAGTTTATCAAGTATTTTTACTTCTTTAGTTTCACTATTTTTAATTAAATTAGAATCAAGTAATAAGTTTTGAATATCACTTTGAAATTTCAAAGGTTTGGTATAGATGCCTTCAAAATTAAAATTGTGTAATAAATCATTAATATTTGAGTTGAAATTAAAAGGTGAATCTCTAAGTAATTCTATAGAATTTCGATTTAGAAAATCATCTGAGTTTTTATTGGTAAAGTTAAAGTCAATTTTCAGCTTTTCTCTGTCTTTAAATTTATGTGAAAACGACATTGAAACTAATAAATTCTGATCAACGGAATTTGCTTTAATATTAGTAAATTGAGCTGAGGTTGTATCATAATTATTATTAAAAAACCAAACTTCTTCATTATTAATATTTTCAGGTGAATTAGTTGTGCGAGTGCTATAATTAGTATAAAAATTGAAGTTGGTATTATCACTCAAATATAAATCAAATCCAAAGCGTGTATTATTATTCAACAATCTCCTGAAACCAGTATTGTTTTGTGAACTATTAACAGTGAAGTTCGAATAATTGTTTTCAATGTCTAAAGTACCATTTTTTTGACGTGTATCTATTCTAGTATCATTAGAAATAAATAAATTAAAATCTTTAAATCCCCAATTAAAATTACCAGATAGATTATATTTATCTTTTGTACCTATATTAGAACTAATTATACCATTTAGCCCATTTTGTCTCTTTTTTTTGAGTTTTATATTAATAACTCCACCAACACCTTTGGGGTTATATTTAGCATTAGGATTATTAATGAGCTCAATACTTTCAACTGAACTCGCTGGTATACTTTCTAATAGTGAAATCCTTAAATCTGATGAACTCGGAATAGTTTGTCCGTCTATCAATATATTAATTGAATTGCTGCCTCTCATAGTTACATTACCATCAAAATCAACAGTTACAGATGGAGTAATTTGCAATACATCTAATAATGAACCACCGCTAACCATTGCATTATTTTCGACATTGATTAATTTACCTTCGGAAGTAATTTCAATTAATTGCTTTTCGGCTGTTACTATTGCTTCACTTGTCATAATTGAACCAGATTGCAAACCAATTCTGCCTAAATCTATCACATTATTAGTAATTAAAATTATATTATCTGAAATATATTCTTTATAACCTAGTGCATTTATTTTGATAAAGTAATTAGCATTTTCTAATTCATCAAATTCAAAACTACCATCACTTTTGGATAAAGTACCTATTATCAAATTTGAATCTATTGAGTTTAAAAGAGACACTTTTGCTGAAATAACTGCTTGATTATTTTCAGCATCTAAAACTTTTCCTTTTATTGATAGTTTTGTTGCAGATTTAGCTTGTAGAATTGAAAAAAGTAAACAAAATAAAAACAGGAATACATAAGATATTTTTCTATATTCTGAAATTTTATGTTTATTAAAAGTATTCAATAAATTTATTAATATTAATGTTTGAAAACGGATTTAGAATTTATGTAATATAGTATTTAATTTAACCATTAACCATTAAAAATTCTTACATCATATTTTCGAGGTGCTCGAACTTTGGCTCCATATTATCATATTCAATCAAAATTGCATCAAATCTACATAATTTATTTTCAATTTTATTGACATATAGATAGCCCTCTGCGGCTTTACGGATAGATTTTTGTTTTGGATAGTTGATAGATAAAATGGGGTCTGGTCCTAATTTATTATAACGCGACTTCACTTCTACGAAAATTAGCATATTTTTGAATTCAGCAATTATATCAATTTCACCATTGCGACCAAAAGTAAAATTACGCTTTTTGATGGAGTACCCTTTTTGGATAAGATACTCCACTGCTAAGTCTTCAGATTTATCGCCTTTAGCCCTTGAGTCTAATTTATTATCTAACATAAATATGCTTTATAATTTATTTAATTACTATTCTTCGTTTAGTTTTTCTTGGAAATTTTCAATTGGAATTGGATAATTTCCAGTAAAACAAGCATCGCAGTATGATACACCTTCATCTTGTGGCATTGCTTCTATCATCTTTTCTAAAGATAAATACTTTAATGTATCAACTCCTATATATTCTGCTAATTTTTCTTCGCTGTCATAAGAATTTGCAATTAACTCTTCTCTACTTGGAAAATCCATTCCATAATAACAAGGGAATTTCACAGGTGGTGAACTAACTCTCATGTGCAATTTAAGTGGCTTAGAGTCATTAATTAATTTCATCAACGCTTTAGAAGTTGTACCTCTAACAATAGAGTCGTCAATTACAACAATATTTCTATTTTCAATTACACCTTTTACAGTATTAAATTTAGTTTTTACCTTAAATTCTCTATTATTCTGCCCAGGTGAAATAAATGTTCTACCTACATAATGGCTACGTATTAAACCAATTTCAAATACAGTTGGAGTAATATTTTTATCGTTTATTCGGGCATAACCCAATGCTGCTGTATTGCTACTATCTGGAACTGAGATTACATTAATTTTTTCATCACCAATTGGATAAACCGGACTTTCTTCTGATAAGTTTTTACCTAATTTACGTCTAACTTTATCTACATTATGACCAAAAATCTTGCTATCTGGACGTGAGAAATACACATATTCGAAAATACAATGTTTAGCGATTGGAGTTTCGGCTATTATATTATAAGATTCAATTTCGCCAGTCTCGATAGTTTTTTCGTTAATTACAATCATTTCGTTATGTTTCAAACTTCTAACATATTCATAATTAACAATATCAAAAGCTGCAGATTCAGATGCCACCATATAAGAGTATTCGCCAGATTCCATTTTTTTGCGACCAATGCTAAGTGGTCTCACTCCATGCGGGTCGCGAGCCGCTACTAATCCCTCGTCTGTAATCACACAAACAGAATAAGCACCCTGAGCAGTTTGTAACGCTTCACGAATTTGCTCTACTTTAGTTTCTTTTTTGCTACGTGCAATTAAGTGTAAAAATACTTCAGAGTCAGTAGTCGTTTGGAAAATTGCCCCTTCGTCTTGTAGCATTTTTTTGATAGTTTTGGAATTAGTCAAATTACCATTATGAGCCAATGACAAAATTCCATCTTTATAAATCATATTAAAAGGTTGGATATTTGCAATTTTAGAAGCACCAGTAGTAGAGTATCTATTATGCCCAACTGCTATATCACCTTTTAGAACTTCAGTCAAAGCACCATCTTCTGAAAACACGTCTAAAACTAAACCCTCGCCTTTGATATAGGCATATTTTTTCTTTTGTTTAGCTTCATCATAATAAATTGTAGTAATTCCACTTGCTTCCTGACCACGATGTTGCAAAGCGTGAAGAGCATAATATGCCATAATAGAAGCTTCAGGATTATTATAAACGCCTACCACAGCACAATTAGGACGTGCTTTATCATTATTATCTTTACAGATGTGTGAGCAGTTTGTCATTGTTTTTCTATATTTGTTTTTAATCTTATTACAAAATTAATCAATTCTTAGATAATTTTATTCATTTTGTGGAAATCTTGGAAAATTATAACACTTGTCAACTATATGTAAGTGATTTATGATGATAATAAGTCATTGATTTTATCATTATCAAACTTCTTCTTTGTTGGGGCAATGGCATCGACCTTTCTTTAAAGAACTTTTATATGATATATAATTGTATTTCAAAGAACGAACAAACCACTTCTGTAGGCAAGCCGAAATCTCCGCCAGCGGAGTATATTAAGAATTTGCAACGTTTGTACTCATTTTCCCATTTTTTTAAACAAAAAACTTCACGATATTTCACGATTTTTGCCTGTTTTTTTATTTTCTTTACCCTCTCCAAAATTTATTTTGGGGAGAGTAGGGGTGGGTTTCTTCAAAGGACTTTTTAACTACATCTGCATTTCGATTTTACAGCAAAGCAACCACCTCTGTCAGCAAGCTGACATCTCCGCCAGCGGAGAACATAAAGAATTTTGCAGTTTTTGCACTATATTTGTCTTTTCTTCGCCAAAAAACTTCACGATATTTCACGATTTTTGCCTGTTTTTTTATTTTGTAGAGACGTAACCCGTTACTTCTTTTTTATTGCTCAACGCATTTGAAGAGAAGAAAGACGTTGCATGCAACGTCTCTACAAATTTATTTTTCAAAAAACTTCTTAAAATCATTAACCATTCACAATTAACAATTTATCATTTTTTATGACGCAATAACTACACATATATTGTGCAATAATTGTTTAGGTGCTAAAAAAAAATTTCCAATATATTTATGAATTGTTGGTATTAGGTTTAACAGACAGAAGTATATTAATAATTAAAGATGCTAAATATTTTTAATATTTGATGAACTTTAAGTTTCTATTAGTATTTGAATTATTTGGGTTTGAATTTGTTTGTGAGCTGTTTTGGTCATAATTTAAAGTAATAAAATATGCGCCTTTGGGCAGACTTGATATATCTATTGTAGTTTCGGTAATTTCATTTTGTTTGTGAATAGTATATTTAGATACATATTCACCCAAAATACTATATATTTTTAGTTCTATCTGACCGATATATTCATTTTGTATTGAAAAATACAAGTCATCTTGATAGTTAACTATCTTAAATTCTGGTACTAATAAATTATTTTCAATCGAAGTAGTTAAATTGTCCGACATTGCACTGCAACCATTTTCTGCAGTAATTTTTACACTGTGATTACCCCATTGTGTAGATGTGTATCTTCTATCTATTGCACCTGGGATTAATGTACCTTCGTAATACCATTGATAGGCTTTCGCTGTTGTAATACATCTGTATTCTTTGCCTGTAAGTCTTATTTGTGGCTTGTTTGGGCTTTGAATAGAGGTAACATTAATAGTATCAGAAAAAACAATATCACCAATAATATTCGAAGCTTTAAAACTAAATTTACCAGCACTTGTAACATTTATAGTTTGGGTTGTGCTACCATTTGACCAAACAATATTTTTGAAAAATGGTCCTGCATCTAAAATTAGTGTATCGGCTGAACATCTCGGAACAGTGCCTTGTAAAATCAATACCTTAGGTTTTGTAATGTCAAATAATGAAATTATAAACACATCAGAGGTATCAGAGCAACCAGCAGAATTTGTTTCAATTACATAAATCCTTGCTGTATCTGCATCAGCGAATGTTAGTTCTACCAAATGAGTACCCTGACCATCTACAATAGTTGCATTTTGTGTAAACCAAGTGTAAATACTTTTAGGATTACGATTTACAGAATATGACCCACTTGCTAATTTTAGTGCAGCATCAGAACCGGTAATCACAGGATTTGGAATACTTTGAACTCTAACATTTATAGTGTCTTTCAGTTCTATGTTGCTTGTGTCAGTAATTGTTAATGTATAAAATTCATTATTAATTGGCGTGCAGGTTGGTTTGGCAATATTATCAAAATCTAAAAATGTACTTGGTGTCCATTTGTAAATGTAAGTTTTTGCAGTATCTAATGTTGCTAATAAATCACTTTCAAGCACCACACTATTACCAATACACAAATTGTAATCATAAGTAATAATTGGATTATTTTTAATCTTAATTAATGAGACAAATGCGTCAGTTTTTGCAGTATCATTATATTCTTTGTCAAATCCAAATTCAGAAACGATAAAATTAGTAGATGTTGTTGAACCCACTAAACCCAAAATATCGTAACCATTTGTATTATCAATTCCCCAATAAACTATACTTTTGCAAATGTCATTTTCTTCGCCGCCATAATAACTTGAAAATAATACTTCGCTTCCATCTTCATTTAACTTAAAAATAAATCCATCTGAATTATTATCACCTACAATTTGCTTATCAAAAGCAGAAGAACCCATTGGTAAATCCAGGGAATTAGTATAACCAACAGCGATTACTTCATTGATTGGATTTAATTTCAAATCATAACATCTTTCGTTAGATTCTCCACCAAATAAAGTAGAATAAACCAAATTTCGACCACTATTTTCTAATTTAATTACGAATGAATCACCGCTATTTTTATCTGCATTATTTAATCCATTAACTTCAGAATATGACCCAACTGTTACTGGAAAATTTTCTGATTCAGTAAATCCAGCAATATAAATATTTTCATTTAAATCGGTTTCTATTGCATAAGCACCATCTCGCCCTTTACCACCAAAATATGAACTATACAACAGAACATCAAAGTTACTTGATATTTTCAAAATAAATACATCACTTTTGCTGCTATCATCAATTGTGTCATTATATTGGAATTGCAAAGCATCACCTGTAACAGGCATAATATATGATTTAGTAAATCCAGTAACTAATACTCCACCGCTTGGTGTTACTTTTATATCTTGTGCAAAATCATCTTTATTTCCACCAAAAAGAGTGGAAAGCATTAATACTGTCAATTCATTATTAAATTTACTCACAAATACATCATAATTCCCTTTATATGATTTTTCGTAAGCACTTTGAGTAGTTGGGTAGAAAAGAGAATCAGTGATTTCGGTTGTATAGCCAGTTATATATACATTATTCACATCATCAATATCTAATGACATCGGATAATCATCTTTGCGTCCACCTATTAAAGTCGAAGCAACCAAAGTTGTTAAACCATTGTCAAACTTTGAGATAAAACAGTCATAAAAGCCATTTGCAGTTATATCATAGGCGTTCATTGTAACTGGGAAAGTTGAAGTTTGATGCACATAACCTATAATTAATACTTCATTACTATTATTGATTTTAATATCAGTTGCTCTATCATCAACAAAACTACCAAAATATGTGCAAGTTACTAAATTCCCAAATTTATCAAATTTAGAAATAAAAATATCCGATTCGCCAAATTGAGAAATACGAGAATCTTTTTTGTAACTACCAGAAGTTGTTGGGAGATTTTTTGATGAAGTATATCCTACAGCAAATAAATTGCTATCTTTGTCGGTGGCAACTGAAGTTATATAATCATAATCTCCACCCCCAAGGTACGTAGAAAATATAACATTTGTATAGTCTATAGGTTCTGAATTTTGAAGTTGATTTACTTTTGATTGATTTACTTTTGAATTTTGCTTTTTATTATCATCACTTAATTTACTTTCATCAGAATATGAAATAAATGGTAATGAATTATTATTTTCTAAATTATTATCAATAAAGATTTTAGGATTGATATAAGTATTTTTTAACTCTGTCTTTTCAATTTCAAAACCGTATTCTTCATAACTTCCTTTAAATTGTTCAATAAATTCAACTTTTTTAAGTCCCAACTGCCAATCTTTTTTATCGCCAATCATAAAATTATAATCAGCTTTACTTAATTGAATTTTTAAAATTGTATTAATATCAACATTTATAATTGAGTCATTTGATTGTAATTGTGCAGAAATAGTATTTTTTGATAAGTTTTTAAACGAAAAAGATTGATTAATGCTAAATAAAAACAAGAAAACTACAGCCAATAATTTTAACATTAATGGTTGTGTATTAAATTTAATTCTTTTATTTTTAATTTTAGAGGTCATTTACCAAAAATAATATAATCTAAATCTCAACTTAAAAATCACTTATCGGACAAAAAGTCAAAAAATTAAGCAAAAATACTTATTTTATGTTAAAAGAATTTAATTAGAACTATTAATCATCTTTAGAATTTATATCTTGTTTGTTATCGATTATAGTTCCCTTCAAAATATCTGGAATTACATTTTCAAAATCTTTTTGCCCTGTGATAATTGGCTTCATTTTGAATTGCTCAATACTATCCCAAGCATTTGCACACATACCACGTGCAACAACATAATTGCAATCGCTAATAGTTTTAGCTAATTTTAAATGCTTTTCTTTGGATTTGTCCATTACTCCAAGTGAAAATATCGGTTTAGCCGCTGGACTATCGCTACTAACTTTATTCATCAAGGTAGGAAGTTCATTTCCGCCCATTGGTTTGTACGCTTCTCTTGTTTCTCTTGCCGTAATTTCGCCTTTTTCTAAAGTAAATACTTCAAATGATTTAGCCGAACCAAATGCACCTACTATATTTTTTTGATTATTAGAAACAAAAGCAATTTTTCCGTTTTGCATTTTATTTTGTCCTTTTAAGTTATTATTATTTTAATTTATTATTAAATTGCAATTTTGTTTATATTTTTAACTCTTTTAAAAATAATTTGACGATTAAGTAAGTCAATATTATAAAATTTAAACAGAATAATGGAATTATTTTTAAATTAACAAAATTTAGTTGCAAAAGTAACAATGGCAAACATAAAAGACAATCAACGAAAGGCAGTTTTACTATTAATTATAACAATTATAAA
>JBEICW010000068.1:0-10644 GCA_040383785.1 Ignavibacteria bacterium
ACTTAACTTGGGTGTTTCTACAAAACCAGCAATAGTAATTTGATAAATTTTACCACATGTATCTTGTATACTTATAAGTCTATTAAAACTCCCCACCTGACTTATACCTGTAAATTCACAACTAACAGTTAGTTGATTTCCAGATAAAATATTATTATTAGGAGTTGATATTTGAATTTCATTATCACCACTTAAATTTGCTTTTGTAGCTATAGTGCTTATATTATTAATAATTATATCAAATACTTTTGATTCATTTGGACATAATATACCCAAATCTATACTTGGAGTTACCAAAAGTTCAACACTTTCTTTATTTCCATAAAGACCAATGGTTAATATACTATCAATATCTGAGTTTGATTTTATCTCTAAACTTGCATTCTTTGGTCCAGAAGTAGAAGGTCTAAATGTCATAGGGATATTAATAGAACTATCAGGTTGAATAACTAAAGGAAGTGTTTGATTTAGAATAAAATCATTATTATTTGAACCAGTAATATTCAATTCACTAATTATCAATTCATCTTCACCGATATTTTCTATTTTTATTTGACTATTGCTTTCATTATCGCAAACTAAATCCACAAAAGGAATTAGTGTACTTTGAATTATTGGTATTTTCTTTAATCCTTCACCAAAAAGTTTAACTATAGCCGGACTACCTATTCCATTATAATGAAATTCCAAAGTTCCACTTGTGTTTCCAACGAATGAAGGACTAAATCGCAAATCCATCAATTTTTCTTCATTTGGTGCAAGTGTAAAACTACCTCCGCCACCCAAAGTAGAAAAATCAATTATATTTGGAAGATTATGTTTAGTTTCTATTATTTCTAATGGGAATGAACTTAGATTTTGAATAGTAAATGTTTGTAATGAGTCTTTAAAATTCCCAACTTTTATTTTACCAAAATCAATTTCATTTATTATAAGTGTAGGTTCAGGGATACAACAATTATAGCTTGGCAAACTTATAGAACCACCATTTAAAACTAAAATATTAGAGCCAGAATTTAAATGAAATCCAGTAGGTCCACCTCCTGAATTTTCAGTAGATATTCTCAAATAATAAGTACCATAATTTAGGATAGTTTCATAATTTATTTGAGATGGTTGTGCATTATAGCCAGCAGAATTACCTAAAAATATTTCATTACCATCAGGATAAACTAAATAAACTTTGCCCCTGTCATCAGTATTACAAAATATATTAAACAAAATTTCTGTACTATCTTTATTTACACAAAAAGTTTTCCAAGATGTGTAAAAACCATTTGGCATATTAGGTCTAGTTGAATCCCAACCAAGCCAATTTACTGCTGAATTTCTAAACCATGCAGATACTGGAGTTAAAGTGTAAACATTGCTCGTTGTTTGAGGTGGTAAACCTTGAAAATCACCAATACTTGCAATCCAACTTAAGTCAATTTTTTTATGAGGTAATAATTCTCCAAATTCATCTACTCCCGAGGTAAGATCAATTGATTTTAGGTTGCAAGGATGAGTTAATATTTTTTTATTTGGTATAAGTAAATTAATTGTCTGTTGTGAGATTAAATTGCCATTTATATCTAAAAAGTCTATATTAAATGTTTGTAAATTATTTGTATAATCAGTCATCATCCTAGCAATAAATAAATTTTTTCCAGTCTGAAAAAATGTTATTTGAGGTTGGGGTCTGATTCCTAATCCAGAAATTCCAATTGGATATGCAAATAATTGATTAGAATCGGTTTGAAAGGAAAGAATTTTTGTAGGATTTATTGCTTTTATTTTTATTAATGCAATATCACTTTTAGTATTATTTAAAATTGAAATATGTAATGGGAAATTTACATTAGTAGAATCAAGTGTAATTTCTAATAAAGGGTCAGTTTGAGAATGTGCATTTTCAAAATTTATAAAGTAAATACAAAATACCAAAACTAACACTAAAATTGTATTTTTCATAACTTTTTTCAATTTAATTAATTTTCATAAATGCAATATAGTGAAAGATAATGTTAAATCTATAAATTAATTCACTTTAGTTTTTACCTTCACATTAACAGTTCTACAATAAAATCTACCTTCGGGTAAATTGTTATTGTAAAGTGTAACTTCACTTCCCAAACCATTAAAAATCGCACTTTCTAATCCCAAAGCTTTTTTGGTATTTTCAGACCTTTTAGTAGATAAATTCTTGTTATACTTGGCTTCTCCAGTTCTATCTGTGTAACCAATAATCTCTATTTCAGAATTAGTTTTAATTCTATTTTTGATAAATTCTATGATATTTTTGTTATTTCCATCAATATTTGCCTTGTCAAAATCAAATAAAATCAAACTAAATCTTTCAATTTCAGAATCACCAAGCATTTCTTTTCTCTTTTCTTGAATTGTAACTAAGTCAATTTTAATTTTTTTTTCGTTCGAGATAAATTCATTTTCTTTTTCATCTTTCAAGTACAAATTATAATAAATTGGTTCTTGCAATTTAGGAATAGTATTTTGGTTAGTTTCTACATTCCAATCAATTGTACTAATTAATTCATTTTTACCATCATAAATAAATGATTTTGCCTTTTCAGACTTCTGGTAAGCACTTATTTTATAATCACGTATCGCAACATCAGATTCAGAAGTATTTTTAAATCTAATAATAGGAGGATTGGAAATTCTATCAATTTTTTCAATAAAAATTGGTTCTAAAATTTTGTTATTATCTGAATACACCTCTACCCTCCGATTTTCTTCAATTTTATCTTTTTCTGTTTTAGGAGTTGATGCCTTTGTTGAAAGATTTTTTGCTTCAATTTTAATTCTATTGGCATCAATACTCCAAACTTCCGCTAAGTATTTTTTCACATTCGTTGCTCTATTTTCTGATAATGTTAGATTTCCCTCTTCTTTTTCATAGTCAGAATTACAACCAATTAAAGTAATATTTGCAGTTGGATTTTCGGTTAATCTTTTTCCAATGATATTTAAAATATTATGATAAATCGCCAAAGTTGAGTCTCTAAAAAGATTTTTTAAATCAAATCCAGAAGTAGTATTCCTATTTAATTTTGCATATCTACTCGAAATCTCCGAAGAATTATCATCAAAAAATACATAATTTAGTAATGGGTCTAATCTATTTGAAATAAATTCTTCAATTTTAATTTGTGGTATTTCAATTTCTTGATTATCCGAATTTACTCCAACAGCAGTTATATCACCACTTAATTTATAAATAATAGGCATTAATAATGTGTCCGTTCTTGAAATTAATTCAATGGTAATTAAGTCATTATCAAGTTGTTTAGTTGAAATTTCAGTACTTTCATTGCCTAAAACTATTTTATTACTTTTAACTAAATCGCTTTGTACTTTGATTGTGTCTATATCATAAATTTTCTCAAATATTTCTTTTAGAGGTACTTCGCTTTGTGGAACATATTTTATAGCAATACCACCGCGTAAACTATTTACTTTCCAAATGCTATCTTGCACCATATCTGCCATTCCCATATAATATGAGATTTCTGGGCTTAATCGCAAACTATTGCTTTTATTCAAAGGCAATTCATAACTTAAACCCAAGACCATTCCTAATTGTAAAGCGTTCACATCTTGTAAATCTCCAGAATTTTCATTTCTTGTTCTTTTTTTGGTATCAATTCCATTAGAATCAACAAAAGTACCTTGACCTGCAGGACTAATTATTCTTTCAACTTGACTAAATGTACTTGTTATATTGCTCCCAATTCTTCCACCAAAACTCAAAAAAAGTGCATCAAAAGGGTTATAAATCAAAGTTGGCTCAAAACCAATATTTGTAAAACTTGCTTCAACTATATGCTCAAATTCACCAGCAACAGAGCCAGTTGTAGTGTTTAATGTCGTATTTTCAATAGTATTCAAAGTCCCGTCTAAAGTCATAATACCTAAACGAGTGCCAATCCAAAAATCATAAGCTATTTTATATTCATAAAGCACACCCAAGTTTATACCAGTGTCATCTCCACCTTCAAACTTCTTGCAGCAATTTGGGATACCAGGCAACCTTGCAAAATCGGATGAGTGAGTATTTAGATTAAAACCTACATATCCACCATACTTGGAATTCAATCCATTGCTTGTTTGAGAAAATGAAATATTCAAAGAAAATAACATTAATATTATACTTGTGATTATTATTTTTATCATATTTATTTTAAATTATGTTTAATTTATTTGCAAATATAATTTTTTTTGTTCAAAATTACACTATGTTTGCAATTTTTTGCAAATATTTAAACTTTTTGCATTCTTTTAGCGTTTTCGAAATGAACTGCCGAACACTTTGTGTTCGATTGGAGGGAGAAAAAAGGGAAATCACTTGCTACAATAATTCCACCACTTCGTGGTTGAAGAAAGTTGAACTCAACCGCAATTTTTTTATTGTTTTTTGTGGAATTGCTAAAAATTTTTAGAAAAGCAATATTTATATTAAGTAAAATGAAGGCTACCATTTATTATTTTTTATTTTAATAAATAAACCTTGTCGTTCACTTTCAATATCAATCCTATCGCATTTAATAATAAAGTCAACTATAAATTCATTTAATGAATTATTTTCTGTAAAATACAATCATGAATTTGCATTATGCAAATCTGATAATTCGTAAAAAATTATTTTCTGAAACTTTTAAATGTTTTATACTCATTTATTATTCTAAAAAGTGGATAAAAATTATTTTCATTTTTTTTTAAATTCAATTGATTATTTAATATTTTCTCACCCAACTCATTTCTATTTTCAATATTTATGGTCATTTGTTTTGTTAATCACTGCTATATCCAAAGTATTATTTGGTTTTTAAGTCCAGAGATCCCACACCAAATCCAGCTCTTGTGGCAGGATTTAAAGAATTTATCGTCAAAAACTTACCCAATTATTTTTTAACTTACACTTGCCACTTAGCAATTTTATAAAAAACTATGTATTTCAGTTATAGTTTAAAATTCAATAAATTAATTGGATTTCCCACTTCTTACTTCTTCCCTACTTTGTGGGAGGAAGTAAAAAAAATTTCACTTATCTACCCATTGGAATAATAATTCCATTGTCTTTTGCGTTTTGTTTGGCTCTGTCATATCCTGCATCTGCGTGGCGAATTATTCCCATATATGGGTCATAGGTTAATACTCGCGAAAGTCTTCCAGCAGATTCTTCAGTTCCATCTGCAACCACTACCATACCAGAATGTAAAGACAATCCCATACCAACTCCACCACCGTGATGTAACGATACCCAAGTAGCACCACCAATAGCATTTAATGCAAAATTGATATGCACCCAATCTGCAACAGCATCTGAGCCGTCAAGCATTGCTTCAGTTTCTCTATATGGCGATGCCACTGAACCGCAATCTAAGTGGTCGCGTCCAATTACAATAGGTGCAGAAACCTTACCAGTGCGGACTAATTCATTAAACATCAAACCTGCTTTTTTTCTATCGCCATAACCCAACCAGCAAATTCTTGATGGCAAACCTTGATATTTTACTCTTGATTGAGCATTCCCAATCCAGCGGTGCATTGATTCATTATTCGGGAATAATTCCATAATTGCATCATCTGTAACTTTAATATCTTTCGGGTCGCCAGAGAGTGCCACCCAACGGAAAGGACCATTTCCATCACAAAATAGTGGGCGAATAAATTCAGGCACAAATCCTTTGAAATCAAATGCATTTTCTACACCACCATTTTTTTGTGCAATACCGCGAATATTATTGCCATAATCAAATACTACCGAGCCACGATTTTTAAATTCAATCATTGCTCTGACGTGATTTGCAATAGATTTGTAAGTTTCTTCTAAATATAAATTTGGATTTTCAATACGTAATTTATCCGCGTCATATTTGCTATACCCAGCCGGATAATATCCATTCAAAGGGTCATGAGCTGAAGTTTGGTCAGTTACAATATCAGGAATTACGCCCATAGCTAATAACTCTGGCAATACTTCTGCACAATTTCCAACTAATCCAATCGCCAAAGCAGTTTTTTCTGCTTTGTGTTTATTTACTAATTCAAGTGCATCTTTTAAAGTGTGAACTTTTACATCACAATAGCCATCTTTAATACGTTTGTCTATGCGAGTTTCATCTATTTCTACAGTTACCGAAACAGCACCAGCAAAACGAGCAGCAAGCGGCTGAGCTCCACCCATACCTCCCATTCCACCAGTCAATAAAAATCTACCGAACAAATCACCACCAAAATGTTGGCGAGCACATTCAGCAAATGTTTCATACGTCCCTTGCAAAATACCTTGTGTTCCGATATAAATCCACGAACCCGCAGTCATCTGACCATACATCATAAGTCCCAATTCATCAAGACGTCTAAATTCGTCCCAATGTGCCCAATTAGGCACTAAGTTTGAATTTGCAATTACTACTCTTGGAGCAGCAGTATAGGTTTTGATAACTCCAACTGGCTTGCCCGATTGCACAAGTAGAGTTTCGTCTATATCCATATTTAGAAGAGTATTGGTAATTTGGTCGAAACACTCCCAATTTCTTGCTGCCTTACCCAATCCGCCATAAACGATTAATTCTTCTGGCTTTTCGGCTACTTCGGGGTCTAAATTATGGTGAATCATTCTATAAGCGGCTTCGATTTGCCAATTTTTGCAATGTAAATCTAATCCGCGAGGCACTGTTACTGTTCTTTTTGACATAATGTTTTTAATCCTAAACTTTGATTTTAAATTTTAATTTTCTAAATTGTATAAATTAATAAACACTAAATTAACTGATTTTTGGTAATTATTTTCAGCAAATTATTTTTAGATATGTATTTTAAATTTGTAATTCAAAACTTACTATTATGAAATTAATAATTATAAAAACTAATTTTCAATTTAAATGGGAATTGTTGAATTTTATGACTTTTTAACTTTAATTCTTATATTTAGCATCTTGAATATATCGATAAAGCATAAATAATGCATAACTACAAGATAATTCTCTATTTATTTCTCTATCTTTACCAAAAATGTATTTTTCAGCAATAGTACCAACTGGAGTAGATAATCCAATATATACTGTACCAACTGTTTTTTCTTCTGAACCGCCATTTGGACCTGCTATACCAGTAATTGAAATTGCAAAGTTGGTTTTAAATTTATCACGGCAATTTGTAGCCATTTCAATTGCAGTTTGTTCACTAACTGCACCAAATTCATCTAAAGTAGTATTTTTAACATCTAAATAATGCATTTTAACTTCATTTGAATATGAGATTATTCCACCTATGTAATAGTCTGAACTACCTGAAATTGAGGTTAATAATTGACCTAAAAGACCACCAGTGCAAGATTCTGCTGTTGCAATCGTTAAATTATTTTCCTTTAATAACAAAGAAATTGCACCCAAAATATCCGTATTTTCAATTATATAATATTTACCAATTGCTTCTTTGATTTGTTTATCTGTTTTATCAAGGTTTGATTCCAATTCAGATTTATCGGTTCCAAATGTATCTAATCTTAACTTTACTCCCCTATATGAAGGTAAATATGCAATCTTAACTTCTTGGTTATTTGTTTCTACTGAAAGAAGTAAATCAGATAATGTTGACTCTGGTATGCCAGCTGTATAAATTATCCTATTTGAGTAAAATTCATTTTCAGAAAAATTATCTTTTTGATTTATAATTAAGCCAACTATTTCTTCTTTAAATATTGCTTTCATTTCTCTTGGCACACCAGGAAGTGAAAATAACATTTTATTTTCAAATTCATAAAATGTTCCAGGTGCAGCACCAACTGAATTATTTAATATTTTTGCATTATTCGGAACATAAACTTGTCTAATATTAGTTTCAGTAATTTCCCTTCCCCTATCTGCATAAAACTTTTTGAGTTTCTCAAAAGCAGTTTGATTTAATTCTAATTCTGAGCCAAAATATCCACATAATGCAACTTTTGTAATATCATCTTTGGTTGGTCCCAAACCACCAGTAATAATAATTATATCAGTTTTTGAAACAGCATATTTGATTGTTTCTATAATATCATCATAATTGTCAGAAATTACAAGTTGATTTGTGACTTTTATACCTAATTGATTAAGTTCGATACCTAACCAAGCAGCATTTGTATTAATTGTTTGCCCAATTAATAATTCATCGCCAATACTAATAATAATTGCTTTCATTTACACTTTAATTTATTTGATTGTTAACTTTGTATTAGGAATTAATATTAAGATAATAAACAATAAACACAGATTTTTTTACTTTTATTTTAAAACATAATAAAAAACAATCAAAATTTGTATTTATTGAATGTTTTTCAAAAAAAATGATTAATTTTGTTTACTGAAATAATTGTAGAATAAAAAAATATTTTTAAATTTTAACGGTATTATAAATGAGTGTATTAGTTAATAAAAATACAAAGTTGATAGTTCAAGGTATTACTGGTGCTGAAGGTACTTTTCATACTTCTCAAATGATTGAATATGGTACAAAAGTAGTAGGTGGAGTTACTCCTGGCAAAGGTGGTACAAACTACGAAGGTAAAGGAGAGAATATCTTCAAAAAACCAGTTCCTGTTTTTGATACAGTTAAAGATGCAGTTGCTAAAACTGGTGCGAATGTTTCAATAATATTTGTACCACCAGCATTTGCTGCTGATGCAATTTTAGAATCAATTGAAGCTAAAATGCCTTTAATTATTTGTATTACCGAAGGTATTCCGGTAAAAGATATGATTACTGTCAAAGCAGCTTTAGACCAATCTGAATGTAGATTAATAGGTCCAAACTGTCCAGGTATCATTACTCCTGATGAAGCTAAAATAGGTATTATGCCTGGTTTTATTCACAAAAAAGGTAATGTTGGGGTAGTATCAAGAAGTGGCACTTTGACTTACGAAGCAGTAAAACAACTGACTGATGTAGGATTAGGTCAAACTACTTGTATCGGTATTGGTGGAGACCCTATTATTGGAACTAATTTTATCGATGCAATTAAATTATTTAATGAAGACCCTGAAACTGAAGCAATTATGATGATTGGTGAAATCGGTGGAAATAACGAAGAAATCGCAGCTCAATATATTAAAGATAATGTTAAAAAGCCAGTTATTGGTTTTATCGCTGGTAAAACAGCACCTCCAGGTCGTAGAATGGGACACGCTGGTGCAATAGTTTCTGGTGGTAAGGGTTCGGCTGAAGATAAATTAGCTTTTATGAGAGAATGTGGTATTACAGTTGTCAATAGCCCAGGTCACTTAGGTATTACTTGTTTGGAAGCTTTAAATAAATTTAAAGGCATAACAACGAAAACTACTAAAGCAAAAGCAACTAAAAAATAGTTTTGTTTGAGTTACTGACTGAAACACAAAACTGACGTGAGAAATTACGTCAGTTTTTTTTATTTATTTGATTTCATATCATTTTTAACTTAATTTATTGTTATCGTTTTGGGAGTAACCATTATAACATCTTCTTTGTTCACTCTAACTGCACCTTTTGCAGCACCTTTGGGTTTGGTAACATTTTTCTTAAAGGTATAAATTACAGGAACGTAATTGGCATTTCTTGATTGTGAAAAATATGCACATATTTCAGCTGCTTCTTCAATTATATGTTTTGGTGGGTATTTAGTAGAATTGTTTTTAATAATCCCGTGACTGCCACTAACTCCTTTGGCGTGCAACCATATATCATTAGATTTACCAAATTTCATTGTAAGTTCATCATTATTTGAAGCATCTTTACCCAAATAAAGAGTAAACCCATCCGATAAATCAAACTTTCTAAATTTTAAATCTATTTTGTTTTTATAACTTGCAATTTCACTAAGTTGATTCAGATTAATTTTTAAGTCTTTGACATTTATATCTTTTGACATAATTAAATTTTGTTCAAATATTTTTAATGATTTATTATCATTTATATTAATTAAATTATTTAATATTTCTTTGATTTTATTTACTTTAGATTCCAAAAGAGGTATCTCATTTTTTCTGCGAATAAAATCTTTTTTAGTTTTTTGCGATTTGTTGTAATATTTATGAGCATTATCAATCAAGTTCATTTTCTCATCTAATGGAATTGTGACGTTTTCTCCAATAAAATCAACTAAGTTTATACTTTTACCCGATTTTAGTTTTGGATTTGATTGGCTCATCAAAAGATCGGCAAAATTTTTATATTTATCAGCCAATTCTTCCAAATTTATTCCAAATTGAAATTCTTTTAAAAGTGCCTCGTTTTTGGATAAAACTCTTTTTAAAGGTTTTAAAAATAGTTCTTTTCTTTGATTTAATCCGTCTGTTTTTAGTAAATTATAAATACAAAATGAAATTGCTTTATGAATATTATAAGTTTCAAAAAGCACTTTTTTTTCAATTAAACTGACATTTGAAATTATGTAATCATTAGTTAGATTATATATAAAACAATTATCCAATTGTACTAATGATAAAGTAAAATCATCTAATTTTTGGTATAAATCTTCAACTGAATTTTGGTCGGTTAATAGTAGTTTTGTATCAATATTTAATTTATTGATAAATATTAATTTATAGAATGGTATATGATAAAAATAATTATTCAGAATAGTATAAATCTCAATTGGAAAATCGTTAAGTTTTATTTTTGTAGAGTA
>JBEICW010000069.1:0-10528 GCA_040383785.1 Ignavibacteria bacterium
CCACATCTGAAGCCATAAAATTATCGTCTTTTGGAATTAAAAATATTTCAACACGATTGTATAATATTTTGCAATCTTTTTTACGAGAAAAATACAATTCAAATAATCGATTAGGAGAATTTACCGTTGAGGAATTAATCTCTTTAGATTTCAATGAATTTTATAAATCAAAAGGTATCGGAAAAATAACAATTTTAGAATTTAAAAAACTTTTAAAAACAATAAAAAATGCTAACAATTAAAGAAATGACCATTACTCCAGAAATGGCAAAACAAATGCTGGAAAAAAATATTGATAATAACCGTTTAGTCAATCACGGTAACGCTAACTACTATGCAAAAATGATGGAAAAGGGTGAGTGGATACACGACAACGGAGAATTTATCAAATACGATGTAAACGGTAGTATGTTTGACGGACAACATAGACTTTGGGGAATTATCAAATGCGGTAAACCACAAAAAATGTATGTTGTTGAAGGTTGTAATACCAAAAGCTTTTTATCAGTAGATAATGGAAAGAAAAGAAATCTAAACGATATTTTCAAAATCGTTGGATTTAAAGATTCGTCTCAACTTGCAACTATGGTTACATCGTACCATAATCTTGCAAACGAAAAATCAACTAAAATTGGAATTGTCGATGGTAAATTAACAACAGAGTCGGCAATAGAACTTGTAAATAAATATTACAGTTTTTTTGAGGATGCAATTACAAATGGAATAAGAATTTATAAAAAAACGCATCATATTCTAAAGCCGAGTTTAGCTTGTTCCTTTTATTTGCTTTTCAAACAGATTGACGAAAACCGTTGCAAAGACTTTTTCGAGCAGTTTTTAACCGCAATTTTAGACAAGCATCCAGCAAGTGTTCTTCGTAGAAAATTACACGAAAATTCCTTGAGAAAAGTCGGAAGATATACGACTACCGAAATTGAGCAATTTATAATTATTGCTTGGAATAGTTTTATGCAAGGAAAAGAAATTTCTATCATAAAAATAAAAGAAACAAAACAGAGCCTTATAGGATTAGAAAAAGTATTCATAAAATAATTATGGGAATATCACCGTTATTATGGGGAAAGGAAGCTTGGCACTTTATACACTATGTAGCTTTATCTTATCCAGAAAAACCTACTGAAAAAGACAAGCAAGAGTATATGAAGTTTCTGTTGTCATTACAACAAATTCTTCCTTGTCCAATTTGTGCCGATAATTTCAGAAAAAAAATGGAAAAACATCCGCCAAAGTTGGAAAGTAAACAAGCGTTTTTTGAATGGACAGTTGATGTTCATAATTCTGTAAATGAATCGAATGGAAAAGCGAAACTTTCGTATGATGCCGCCGAAAAAGAGATAATTAAAAACTCTAAAAAAATGTCGGACTTTTCCAAAGGTCTATTGCTGTCTGTTGGTCTTACAACAATTATTGTTTGTTTAAGTAAAAACTTTGCTAAATTTGTGTAGAATGTTTTTAGTGTGTGTGTATGATATAAATACAAGGAGCTTTTTTTCTAATTAGCTCCTATATTTTTTTGTTGATTAAAATTACAATAATATCTTTGTGCTGATGAAAACAAAAATTTTAGAAGCCAACGTCATTTTAAAGAATAAGAATTTCAGTTTGATTAATACTTCTATGGATATTCAAATTGATTGGGACGTATTATTGGTAAAAGAAGAATATAAGGTCAAGCTGGTTTTCGTTTGTGATTCTGTATATGGAAAGTTTTCATACAAAGAAACACTTAAAAATTACTCAAAAGAAAGTATATACAGTTTCAATACCGCCACCGATAATCAGAAATGGGATATTTCATTTGCTATGGAAGAATTAAATTTAATTCAACCAGAAAGAATAATTATAGATTTTGATACAGAAAAAATAAAAATCTTCTTATGATAAAAAGTAAAGACTATCTAATTAGTTTGGCTATATTAATTGCCTTTGTGCTTTTATATCTAAACGCAATTTTCGGTATATTTTTCATAATAATTATTATAGGACTCGCCTTTAGAAAAAAAACAAAAAAAGGAAACATTACCGCCAAAAATTAAATTTTACAATGACTAAATTAGAAAAACTATTACAAGACAGAAAAATTACGCAAGGACAATTACGAAGAATGGTTGAAGAAAAATCTGGATTTAAGTTTGACAGAGCCTACATATCCAGAATTTGTACTGGTATTCAAAAGAACTTTACAATCGAAACCGCCGTAATGATTGCAGAAGCATTGTCAACGCCAGAAGTTGTTGTTCGTGTTGATGACATTATTGATATACAAAATGTGAAAAAACAAAATCTTTGAGAAATTTTATTATTCCAGAGAAATTTTTTAAGTCTATTGCTGAAAAAGGGAAGTTGTACTCTCGAATATGGTTCTATTGGTTAAGTGAATTTGTGGATGAAATATTTGAACCAGATTTTTTAGAGAAACAACAAAAGGCTTTTCCCAAAGTCGGTGAAATTAAAGATGTGTACGTTTTCGGAGTGCAACTTCTCCAGCAAGACTTTAAAATTGTAAACGCTAAAAAAAGAGAAATTAAAATCGTGCCAAAAGAACACAAAAAAATTGCCGCAGAGGTTATTGAATATCTCAATTCTAAAGCGAATACTACCTATACTACACTTGGTAACAACACTTCATTAATATCCGATAGACTCAAAGAGGGATATACAATTTCCGACTTTAAAATCGTTATAGACAAAAAAGTAAACGATTGGAGTGATTGTGATTATGCAAAATATCTACGACCAATAACCCTATTTAATAAAACAAAATTTGAAAACTATCTAAATGGAACAATCAAAAAGCCTTCAAACAGCTTCACAAAATTTGCCAAGTCAATCGAAGAAGCACAAGCAATTATCGGATTTCATACAAAATAAAGAAGAAGGGGAAATAGTCGTTGCTATATCAAATAGCGAGATTATTAGAGACTTGCCAGACCTTAAAAAAGTATTAATAGCTGTATCAATCTGGAGATTGAATATGGGATTACCGAAAGACGGCGGTAGCTCCGAAGAACTTGCAATAGCAGCTCAATTTATTGCTAAAAATTTCAACCATTTAACGCTGGGCGAACTTGAATTGGCTTGTAATCTTTTTGTTATGGGCAAATTGGATAGTGATATTAAGTTTTACGGAACTTTAAGTCCATTGTTTATAGGCTCATTATTGAACGGATATATGTTTCACCGAAAATTAGCACTTGCCGATTTAATTAGAAAAAAAGAAAAAGCAGAAGAACAAGAAACTGAAAAAAATAATAGACCAACGCCAGAACAACAATCGGAAAACACAAAAAGAACGATTGAAGAGTTTTATAACGAGTATAAGTCAACTGGAGAACTCCGAGATATTTTGAGTATCTGTTATCGATTTTTTCGTAAACACAAAGAAATATTCAATTTTTATCTGACCAAAGAACAAATACAGACGGCAACAAAATGGGCAGAACAAAAAGTAAAAGAAGATATGAATAAATCTGGATTGTTTAAAATAAAATCCGAAGACCAAAAGCTACAAACAGATAGATATGGAAGAATATGGTGTGTGCAAAACTATTTTGATAATGTGAATATTGTTGACATCTTAAACAATATCAAACCAAATCTTTTTCAGTAAATTTACGGTATGATAATTACGGGCAGAATATTTGATATAGTTATTGTTTCCGATAAAACAGCAAATATCATTTTGAAAAAAAAGATGGCTGATAAAATCGTGCCTGTTGCTATAACCGTTTTTGGATATTGGAAAGATAAGGCGGTAAAAGAATTGAAACCCAAAGACAAGATAAAAGCGAATGTGTATATGAAATCCAAAATTTATAATGGTAAATGGTACACTGACGTTTACTTCAAAGAAATCTATTTAATTGAATCAGCACCGAAACCTATGGGAAGAAAGCTGTTTGATATGGTAGATGACAATATGGTTGATACCGAAACTGGCGAAGTAATTTAACAAAACTTTTATTGTTTTATTAATCAACATTTATTATTTTTGACAAATGAAATTTGAAATAGGAATACCCACGCTGAACAGAGTAGATTTGCTTATTCCATCACTTTTGATGTACAACAAACAATTTACCAGTAAAATATTGGTAGTAGATAATGGTAATCAAAATATTCACATACCAAATATTGAAGTAATTAATACGGAAAAACTTTCGGTTGGTGCTTCTTGGAATGTATTATGTAGAAAAATATTTGTGGCTTCGGACTATGCACTTATTTTGAATGACGACATATATCTTGGTAACAATCAACAGCAGATAGAAAAACTGATAGACAAAAAAAAGAATTTTTACAGAGCAACGATTGACTGGTGTGCTTTCTTAATTTCAAAAAAGACTTGGAAAGAGGTAGGCGAATTTGACGAATGTTTTTATCCAGCCTATTACGAAGATAATTCTTACGAATATCGTATGAAGCTAAAAGGAATTGTTCCGATTAAAACGCCAGAGCTAAATCCTTTTATATACAGAAGCTCTCAAACAATGGAAAAAGAACCACAAATATTAGAAGCCGCTAAAAGAAATAAAGAAAAATATATTAAAATGTGGGGTGGTGAGCCAACAAGAGAAAAATTTACAAAACCAGCAGCAATATGTTAACGAAAAAGAAACTAGCGGTACAAGACGCTTACGAAAAAGGTTATCGGGTTGTTAATGGTAGTGTTGTATATAAAAACAAAACCAGAAAACTATTTACTCACTTTAAAAGAAGTGGAGACAATATGCCGTACTATTCTTTTGGTGTGAGATATAATAAAGATAGGGTTGAAATTTACGTTCATCAGCTACTTGCCTATCAAATGTATGGAAAAAGATTTTTAGAAGATGAATGGTCGGTAATTCACATTGATAATAATTCACTAAACAATATAGAGTCAAACATAAAACTAAAATAAAATGGAAGAATCAGCAGTCGATTGGTTGATTTCAAAAATTTGGACAACTGATTGGGTAAATTATAGTCGTGAAGAAAAGTTACAAGTTTTTGAACAAGCTAGAGAAATACAAAAGAAAATGATAATAGATACTGTTATAAGTTGTGCTTCCTTTATTGGATACGAAGAAGCAGAGTGGTATTACAATAAAACTTATGGAAATAAAGAACAATTAAAAAATAAAAACAAAAACAATGAAGTATTTTGAAGTGTTAGTAAACATCAAAACCGAAACAGAAGGTTACAAGGGTGCAGTAAAAGTAAAAAATGTTAAAGAAACCTATTTGGTAGATGCTATGAGTGTTACCGAAGCAGAAGCAAGAGTTGTAAAATCGTTTGCTCAATCTGGCTTTTCGCAAGATTACGAAGTAATACAAGTAAAAGGTAGCAAGGTTATCGAAGTAATCAGTGCCGATGAACCTAAAAAATTAAAACCTATTGAAAAAGATGAAGAATAGTTATTTCGCAAAATACATCAAAAAATTTACCATTGACGATAGCTTCTGGGAAAGAGGTCGTGGATGGAAAAGGGGAAAGTTTGAATTAAATTGGTCAAAAATAAAATTTAAGTAAAATGATAAAATTAAGCGGTAAAATTAAGGAAATATTCCCAACGGAATCCTTTACAAGTTTTGAAAAGAGATTATTTTGGCTCGAAGAAGTAGCAGAAAGATTTCAAAACACTTGGCAATTAGAGTTATGGAACGCTGATTGTCCTATGATTGACAATTATAAGAAAGGCGATTATGTTACTTGTTATATTGACATTAAAGGAAAATCGTTTTTACGAAAAGATGGTACAGACGGCGTTATGAACTCTTTGAAATGCTGGAATTTTGAAAAGGACGGCAAATCAATTAAGGAAATTAAATAATTGACTAGTATGGTTAGGTTAGCGGAATGGTGTAACGGTAGCACCACACATTTTGGTTGTGTTTGTCTTGGTTCGAATCCAAGTTCCGCTTCTAAAAAGTATGATTATGAATGTAAAAGTAAGATATAATACAAATTATCCCACTAAAAGCAAATTTGAGTGGAGGGTTCTGGTAAATGGAGTTGAACATTTAGTAAATTCTGTAAGGATAGAAACAGTAACGTACAGCTCTTCCGATTTTATTGAAGGACACGGGTTAAAACATCATTTACAAACAGACGCTTCTTTTTTTGAAATTGTTGACAATTCCGATAAATTAGTAGCATATATAAAATGAATCTATTTACAACTTTTTACAAAGACACAAACCAACAAAGGTTTGACGAAATCAAATTCTGCCTTAACAAGAATTTAAAAGTTTTTGATTTAATTTATATTATTACGGAGGATAAGTCTGTAATTGAACCTTATTTTAAAGAATTAAGTATTTCTGGATTTTATTCACCAAAAATTAAAGTCGTATTAACGGAAAATAGACAGACATTTAATACATTTTTTGATGCAATGTCCGCAAGTGAATATGAAAATAGTATTAATGTAATTGCAAATTCCGATATTTTCTTTACTGAAAAAGTAGAAACTTCTATGAATACTGTTCTTGCTTTAAGTCGCTGGGATTATTTTCCAGACGGCAGTTCAGTTCATTTTGATAGAGCAGATAGTCAAGATGTTTGGGTATTTTATGGAAAACCAAAAATTAGAACTTCAATAGAATTTTCTATGGGTGTGGCAGGATGCGATAATAGACTTGCATACGAAATACAGCAATCTGGTTATAATGTAATAAATCCTTCAAAAAGTATCAAAACATTTCACTTTCATACTTCTAATGTCCGAAACTATATTGTAAACGGAGAAGTAAAAGAACGAGTGCCGCCACCATATTTATTAATTAATACTCAATTCTAATGATTGAATCGGTACTATCTTTTTGGAATGATTTTTCAAATGGGCATATTGCATATTACTTAAATGTTGGCAAAGAAGATTTCGTATCAGATAACAACACGATGATTATATTCAGAGAACAAGATTTTAGTGTTGTTGAAAAAGTTAAAATACAACGATATTTTGAACAGAAGATAAAATTATACGATAGTTACACGATAGAAATAAATAAAATTTTAATAAAACTTTTATGAAAATATTACGAATTGCTATGGATGGCGAAGAGTATCCGTACTACACTTTTACAAAAGCGTTTGAAAGCAATTTTGATTGTAAAACTATTTGGTGGCAACAAAATCTCACGAACATAAACGAACTGATTATTCACGAAGTTTGCAATAACAAGTATGATGCCGTCTTTATGCAAATTCAAGTTGGAGGTATAATAACAGAACATACCGCTAAAGTTATTTCACAACATACAATTTGTTTTAACTGGACTGGAGATGTGAGAAACGATATAAACTGGTTTGTAGAATTAGGTAGATGTGGCTTCGTAACATTGTTTACAAATATGACTGATGTAAATAGATTAAGAGAACTTTCGGTAAAAGCCGACTATTTGCAGGTTGGGTATGACGATAAATACTATTTTCCAGAATTAAGACCTTGTCATAATAATATCGTATTTTGTGCAAATTATTATCCAGAAAATGACTACCCTTTGACTTATTATAGGCGAGAGCTTGTTGAAGCACTCAAAAAAGAATTTGGCGATAAGTTCAATTTATATGGAGGTAATTGGCAAAAATGTAATATTTATGCGGAACTACCATTTGTTAATAATCAACAAGAAGCTGAAATATATCGTACTTGTGCAATAGCAATAAATTGTAGCCACTTTGATTATTCAAGATATAGCAGCGATAGATTATTAAGGGAAATGGCATCAGGTGCGTTTGTTTTATCACACGCATATAAAGACTACAATATTGATTTTAAAAACAATATTCATTTCTCGGTTTGGAATACAATACCAGAACTAATAGAGAAGTGTCATTACTATTTGAATAATGCAGAAGAACGTAATCAGATAGCAAAACAAGGAAGTGAGCTTGTTGAAAATACGGCAAAATGGAATAACAGAATGAAAGAATTAATTATTTTAATAAATAAATACAAATGAAAACATACATAGACGTAGGGTGCAATAGAGGTCAATACTCTTTTACTTGGGTTGGTTTAGAAGATGTAAAAGTATTTGCATTTGAACCGAATAAAGAACTGTTCGCTTATTTAAAGCAATATGAATCTGATAAGTTTAAAGTGTTTGATAATGCAGTAGGAACAGAAGAAGGAATACAAAAATTTAATATAGGCGAAAATGATGCCACGTCATCACTAAAGAATTTTGCAAAAGATTATACCGCCTTATCTTACAGCCATACAATTGATGTGAATGTAATTAGATTAGATAATTTCTTCAAAGCAAATGGTATTGAAGAAATTGAGCATATTAAGATTGATGCACAAGGCTCTGACTTGGATGTATTGAAATCTATGGGAGAATATATACATAAAACCAAAAGTATTATGATAGAAGCATTCACAACCGATATAAATGTTTATGAGGATGAAGTGAAGGAGCAACAAGTATTAGATTTTCTTTTGCCACTTGGATTCATTTTAAACAACAGAGCAGTTGACGGTAATTATGCAGATTTAACATTCGTAAAAATTTAAAAAATAAAAAAATGACAGAACCAATTTTAATGCCGTTTCAAGACTTACCTTTTAACGGAGATACATTCGTACAAGCGGAGTTTTTAAAACTTAAAAAACAATTTAATATTGACAGAGTAATAGAAACTGGAAGTTGTCTGTATTCAACTACTAAATGGCTGGGCGAAAACTTTGAAAGCGTAAAGACAATCGAAATAAATAGTCAGTATGCTGAAAGGGGTATGCACAAAATAAAAGATATGGAGAATGTAAAAGCCATAGTTGGTATTAGCAGCGTTGATTGGCTAAATCAAATTGCGGCAGTTTACGAAGAAAATAAAGATTTTGGCATTTATAAAACTTATGCCGAATACATTCATAATTTTAAACACTTGTTTTTTCTTGACGCACATTGGGGAGAAGAGTGTCCGTTACTTCAAGAATTAGAAGCAATATCTAAATTGAGAACATATCAGCCACCAGTAATTGTTATTCACGATTTCAAAGTACCAAATGAGTCAAATTTAGGCTATGATAGTATTCACGGTCAACCTTTTGAGTTTGATTGGATAAAACCAAAATTAGAAATGATTTATGGAGTCGATGGGTACGATTGGTATTACAATTCAGATGCTACTGCTACTGAAATAAAAAGAGGACTTATTTATATCACACCTAAAATTTAAAAAAATGCAAAAAATTACTAAATCTCAAAAAGTCAAAAATCATTTACTTAAAAAATCAGTTATTACATCTTGGGATGCAATCAATTTGTACAAAGCAACAAGGTTATCTGCAATTATTTTTAATCTACGAAAAAGAGGTTGGGATATAATAACCGAACAAGTTGCTGGTAAAGAAGAAAATGGTCAGACGTATTTCTATGCAAAATATATATTAATGAAAAACCCAAAAAAAATTTAGTATGAATTGGATAAATGAATTATATACTTTGCCGAAGTGGAAAAAATATAGTCAATGCCACGAAGAATGTTATTTAGACCATATTTTAAAAAGTGTACAATCGGAAAATAAAATGATTTTGGAATTAGGTGCTTGGGACGGTTATCATCTATCTAATACCAGATACTTTATTGAACAAGGGTATAAAGCATTACTAATTGACGGCGATAATCACGGCAATCAAGAAGTAGTACAACACTTTATACGAAGAGAAAATATCTTGGATATACTTCAATCACACAACCTGCCAGAAAGATTTGATTTGCTTTGTATCGATTTAGATGGAAATGATATTTACGTTTTAGAAGAAATACTATCAACCTATAAACCGAGTGTTATAATAGCTGAATTTAATCCAATTTGGGCAAACGGAGAAAGTACTGCTATTAGATATAATCCCGAACATACTTGGAACAATGACGATTACTACGGATTTAGCTTCAGTGCTGGAATGAAATTAGCGGAAAGGTTTGGTTACACTTGTATCTTCCAAAATGATAACCTAAATATGTACTTTGTTCAAAATGAAGTATTGGCTAAAAGTTTGGCAATAGAAGTTGGTCAAATTATCAATCACGTTCCAAAAGTTACTTATGAATTAATGTATGGTCATAAAAAATCAGATAAAACCGATTGGATAAAATATGTGATTTAGAATTAAGCAAAAAAATAAACTATGCAAACAGCAGTAGAATGGTTAAGACAAGAGTTATTAAAACGGGATATGGATATCTCAATTAAAGATTTATTCGAACAAGCCAAAGAAATGGAAAAGCAACAATCCTTTCAAAATGTAAATAGAGTTGAAGTAATACAGCATTCTCCTCCATATAATGGAAGAGCTTATACAAATTATAACGCTAAAGATGTAGAGTTACAATTGCAAGATAATGGTAGAACAATTAAAATATTTTTAAGATGAAACAAACAGCAGTAGAATGGTTAGTTGAGCAAATTAAAGATTATGATTTTACCGATTCAAAAAGCAATGAATATTTGATTTTTAAAATACCTTTTTATTCATTTAAAGAAAAAATAGAACAAGCCAAAGAAATGGA
>JBEICW010000070.1:0-10509 GCA_040383785.1 Ignavibacteria bacterium
GAAGCCATACCATCTTTGTGATATTCGTTTGGTCCAAAAACATTAAAGAATTTTAGCCCAATCGCTTCATTGATATAACCATTTTTCAATAGCCACATATCAAACATTTGTTTAGAATATCCGTATCCATTGAGTGGTCTTAGTTCATTTGTTAGATTTTCACTATACCCAAATTCGCCAAGTCCATAAGTCGCTGCACTACTTGCATATATGAATTTTGTATTATTTTCTTTTGCATAATTGAATAGTAGTTTACTATATTCAAAATTATTTTCAAGTAGATAATTAAAATTCATTTCAGTAGTAGTAGAGCAAGCCCCAAAATGGAAAATATAATCTAATTTTTGATTATCAATATTATACTGATTATACTTAGAGAGAACTTGAGTGAATCTATTATCTAATTTATTATTTTTAATTAAGTTAATGAAAGTAGCTTTGTCAAAATAGTCTAAAAAATCTTTATTAAGTAGATTTTTCCATTTGTTAGTAGTTCCGATATTATCAACTACGATAATATCGGTTCTTCCTATTTCGTTCAATTTTTTGATGAAGCAAGAGCCAATAAACCCCGCTCCCCCAGTTACTACTATCATTTTATTATTTTTTTAATTTAAATTAGATAGTTCTAATTAGATAGTTCTTTTGAAATTTTCAACGATTTTGCCAATTGCAGTCATCAATTTAGCATTTGTATCCGCTGTAACTTCTTTTTTAGTTTTGATATCATTTAATAAATCTGCGTGTTGCAAATCCATAATTTCAAAGAATTCATCTTGAAATCTGCCAATAGTTTCAGCAGGTAATTCATCTAAGAAACCGTTAGTAGCACAGAAAATCAAAGCAATTTGTTTATCCACAGTTACCGGTGAATATTGTCTTTGTTTCATGATTTCAGTTAATCTTGCACCACGAGTTAATTGTTGTTGAGTTGATTTATCCAAATCAGAACCAAACTTAGCAAAAGCTTCCAAAGCTCTAAACATAGCTAATTCTAATTTTAATGGACCAGCAACTTTTTTCATACCTTTGATTTGAGCATTTCCACCCACACGAGATACAGAGATACCAATATTTAAGGCAGGTCTAATACCAGCGTTAAATAATGAAGTTTCCAAATAAATCTGACCATCAGTAATTGAAATTACGTTAGTTGGGATATAAGCCGATACGTCACCAGCTTGAGTTTCGATAACTGGCAATGCAGTTAATGACCCACCACCTTTTTCGTCAGATAATTTAGCTGCTCTTTCAAGTAATCTTGAGTGTAAGTAGAAGATATCACCAGGGTATGCTTCACGTCCCGGAGGTCTTCTTAATAATAATGATACTTGACGATAAGCCGCAGCTTGTTTAGTTAAGTCATCATAAATAGCCAAAGCGTGCATACCATTATCTCTAAAGTATTCACCCATTGCTGCACCAGAATAAGGAGCAATAAATTGTAATGGAGCAGGATCAGATGCATTAGCAGCAACGATAGTTGTATATTCCATTGCACCATTTTTCTCTAAAACGTTTACAACAGAAGCTACAGTAGAACCTTTTTGACCGATTGCTACATAAAAGCAATAAACTGGTTTGATACCTAATGCTTTTGCTTCTTCAGTATGAGTATATTTTTGGTTGATAATTGCATCTACTGCAACAGCTGTTTTACCAGTTTGTCTATCACCAATAATCAACTCTCTTTGACCACGCCCAATTGGAATTAATGAGTCAATAGCTTTGATACCTGTTTGCAAAGGTTCAGTTACTGGTTGTCTATCAATTACACCAGGTGCTCTTCTTTCTAATGGATAATATTCTACATTTTGCAATGGACCTTTACCATCAATTGGAATACCTAATGGATTAACCACTCTACCCAATAAACCTTTACCAACTGGCACAGAAGCAACTTTGTTAGTTCTTTTAACAGTATCGCCTTCTTTTACCAAACTATCTTCACCGAACAACATCACACCAACGTTGTCTTCTTCTAAGTTCAGAACCATACCAGTAACACCGTTACCAAATTCAACTAATTCTGATGCCATAACTTTTGTTAAGCCATAAACTCTGGCAACACCATCACCTACTTGAAGAACGGTACCAACTTCATATACATCAGCTTCATTATTGAAACCAGTAAGTTGTTTTCTTAATATGGCGGATATTTCTTCCGGTCTAACTTCAGCCATTTTAAAACCTTTAAATTTAAATTTTAACTTATTATTCGGCTATTTTTTAATATTTTCTTAAAAATATTAGTTTTAACTACTATAATTAATTGCCAGTAGTCAATTTAGTATATAATGCATTCAATTTATTAGAAATACTTGCATCATAAACCCAAGTATCTATTTGAACTTTCAAACCACCTTTGATTTTACTATCTATAGTATAATCAGGCACAACAGTCATTCCAGTTATTTCAGTCAGTTTATTTAAAATACCATTTTTAGTATTTTCGTCCATTTCAATTGCTGTTGTTACATTTATAGGCAACATATTTTTATATTTGTAATATAAATTAGTATATTCTCTGCCTATACTCTCAATCAAAAATTCTCTATTTTTAGAAATTATCAATTCCAATAATGAAAATGTAAGTTCACTAATTTTATCACCAAAAATTTCTTTAGCCAAACTTCTTTTTTTTGCATTTGAAACTACTGGACTTTTGAATACCGCAAAAAAATCCTTTGAGTTATCGAAAATATGATTTATGTAATTCAAATCTTCGAAAATTCTATCTGTTATATTTAATTCTTTTGCTGCATTCATTATAGCTCTTGCATAACGAATGGATACTCTAATTTCTATCATTTTTTTTCTATTTACAAAGTATTTTTATAATATTAAAAGATTAAATTAAATCATTTATATTACACAAAACTTTAAATTAAATTTTTTTATAAATATTTTCTTATAAATATTCTTCAAATTTAAATACGAATCAACTTTACTCTAAAATTAGTTTTGTTTTATATTTTTGATATAATCATTAACTAATTTAGTATGAGTTTCTCTATCTAATTTGCTATTTAAAATTTGTTCTGTTGCATCAACTACTAAGCCAGCAACTTCGTTTCTTAATTGAGTGATAGCAGCGTTTTTATTATTTTCAATTTCTCTAATAGCTTCTTCTAACTTTTGTTTTTTGATGCTATCAGCTTCAGCAGTTGCATTTTGAATAATAATATTTGCTTGCTCTTTACCTTTGCTAACTATAGCAGAAACTTCTTTATATGCTTCATCAATTTTAGTTTGACTTACTTTAAGAGCTTCAATAGCATCAGCATTAATTTTTTTAGCTTCATTGATGTTATTTTGGATACCTTCTTCTCTTTCTTTAAGAGATTTCATAATAGCAGGTATAGCAAATTTGCCTAAAATAATCATCAAAACAGCAAAGTTAATCAATTGCCATATAAACAGACCAGGTTTTACGCTTAATGCATCCATCTTTTTCCTAATTCAATCTTTATTTTTTTATTAATTCTAATAAACTGAAACTGTAATTTAAATTATTTGTAATTACAGTTGCCAATAGTGAGTTTATTAAATAAAAATATATGTTCAATAAATTTGACTATTTCAAATAGTCGGGCATTTAATTATATATTTATAATTTAATTTAAAATATATAAATTCATACCCGATTAATATAATTTCTTATACTTTGAAAAATTCAAACTATTTGTCATATTGAGATAAATCATACAAATTTTACATACAAAAATATATTCAAAAGAATCATATTTTCAAATGTTCAACTAATACAATTATTATTTACCAGCTAACGTAAAGCAAATAAATAATGCGAAGAATGCAGCACCTTCGATTAATGCAGCAGCAATAATCATCATAGTTTGCAATTTACCAGAAGCTTCTGGTTGACGACCTGTTGCTTCTAATGCAGCAGCAGCTAATTTACCAATACCTAAACCAGCACCGATTAATGCTAAACCAGCTCCTAAACCAGCTCCTAATAAACCTATTGAACCTTCCATTATGAGACTCTCCAAAAATTAAGTTATAGAATAATTGTAAATAATATTAAGATAAAAAATTATTTTTTTTGTTATACAAACAATAAAGTTTGTTTAGAATGTAAGAAAAAATTAATGTGCATGAGAATGACTATCATTTTGGTTATCGTCTAACCACTCTTTTTTCGGATGATCGCCAATAGCTAATCCTGTAAATATACATGCCAACATTGTAAATACAAACGCTTGTAAGAAACAAACCAATACTTCCAGAAGCATAATAAAAACTGAAAAAGGCACAATTGGTATTCCAGCAAGCGCAGTTTTACTAACAATTATAACCGCAATCAAAGCTGTCAATATCAAGTGTCCAGCTGTCATATTTGCAAAAAGACGGAGTGTAAGTACAAAAGGTTTGATAAACATAGCTAATATTTCAAGAGGAACCATCAAAAATGCCATAGCAGGAGGTGCACCACCTAATAAGTGATGAAAGTAATTACCTATACCACCAAATCTAATTGCATTAAAATTGACTGCAAAAAATGCTGTTACTGCAAATGCTGCTGTTACTTCAAGAGCAGAAGTAGCAGTATGCGCACCTGGTAACATTCCGATATAGTTTAGTCCAGCTATAAAAAAGAATAAAACCATATAATATGGTGTTAATTTATCTGCAATTTTGATAGACGGTAAGTTTGGTCTAATTACTTCATCTCTTACAAATAAAACTATAGTTTCTAATACATTTTGTACGCCACTTGGTGCTTTGTCTTTATCTTTGTATGAAGACTTGGCTTTAAAAAATATTACAGCCAATATTGCCATCACTATAAATTGAAAAAATACAAAATTAGTAATAGACATATCTAATTGTGGATGTGTTCCGTCTTGTTTTTCAATTGATTTATGACCGTGATGTTCGACCATCTTAAAAATACCACTATTATTCAAAGCATTTTCTGTTGGATAAAAATGCAAACCATTGTCATAAATAATAAACGGTAAATCAAATACATGGAAATTACTCCATACAAAACCATAGTGGTCTGTTAGTCCGCCTAAAAGTTCCGCTTGTTCATCTACCTTATGTTCAGTATGTTCTGTATGAAGAGAGTCAGAAGTAAGAGTATTCTCATTATGACTTTCGTTAGTATGACCATCATTTTTGTGTTCTTCGTGATGGTCTGCAAAATCATTTGAACTATTTGAACTCAATTTAGAAAAATTACTATTAGAAGCATTAGAATAATTATCTAAAGTTGTTCTTTTCATTGTATTACTTTGACTAATTTCAGTTGATTGCATATTTTTTGTATCTTTGATATTCTTCGAGAAATATTCTACTAAAAAAAATTGTTTTAGATCTATTAATTACATTTATTTATTATTAAAGACTTAACTAAAACAATACTTTTTTTAATATTTCAAAATATAGATTACAAAATTAAGTATTTTTTGTTTTAATAAGAAATAAAATTTCTAAAATTTGAAAAATAAAGTAAAAAAATACAAAAAAACCGAAAAAAGTACTGTTATTGACATTCATATAATTAGATAAAAACAGTGATAAAACTAAGATAAGTCCCAATTTTAAAGCACTTAATAGCAAATAACCATTAAAAATATTTTCCTTGAATATTTTTTTTACGACTTTTATCAAAATAATTGACAAAATAAAATTCAAAACTGATAAAAATAAACTTAAATAAATCTCAATCATTATTTTTTATATTCCTCTTCTTTTGCTACATTTTCCAATTTTTTAGCTTCGTGCCTGCGGGGTAATTCAATAAAAAATATATAAATACTAACTCCTACACCCAAAAAACCAAAAATCAACATCAAGAAATTAGTATGCAAATATTCATCAATTTTAATACCCAAATAAACAAATCCTAATGTAGTTACAAAGAATGCAACTCCATTATTAATAAGATATAGTGAATCTTTGAGGTCTTTGTCCATATTGAGTTTTTTTTAGGAAAATTGATTTTGAGAATTAAATTAGCGAAATTACTTATTTTTGCCTTTTAAAGTAGCAAAAATTGCCATTGCATGTCCGTGACCTAATTCAAAATCTGACTTTAACCAATTAGTAATTTCAGTAGCTTTTACTGTTTTCACTAACTCGCCATTTTGCAAAAATCCTTTTTCTTCGGCAATTAATTTAAAATCCTCTGTGGTTTTTCCAGTTTTTAGTTTTATATTGTCTACATACGCTTGAAATGACATAACTTTTATTTATTATTTGAAATAATGTTTTTAATGTATTATTTTATTAATTAAAATTCTCGACTAATCTCTTTCGTAAAATACCAATCCTACTCTATCTATATGCTCTTTGAGAGTTTCAGAACTAAGTGTATCATAAATTGAAATATCAAACATATATGGCGTATTTAGTTCGTCTATTTCATTCATCAATCTAAGCAAAATCTGATGGCTTAGTTCTTTGCCAAATAATGTAATATCTATATCAGAACCATTTCGATAATTTCCCTTGGCACGTGAGCCATAAATTACAACTTTTTCGATTCCAGGGAATTTAATGAATGCTGATTGAATTTTTAATATAGTTTCATCTTTAAGTCCAAATTTCATTTATTGCCTTATTCTACTATTCTGCTTGTAATTCTTTTTCGAGCAATTCCTTTTCTTTGATTACATTCATTTTGATATAAAATTCTTTGAATGCAAAAAAATAATTTTTTCTAATATTATCTGTAATTTTTTTGATTTCTTCTTCATCATAAGCGTGAACTGTGTTGTATCTATCCTCGACCATATTCATCCAAATCTCACCATAAGATATTAATTCATTTTTGAAAGCCAATCTTATCGCATCTTTGGAACCAAACACATCTTTAGTTCCTTTAGAAGCGAAAAAGTCTTTCATAACCTTCCAAGCAAGCTCATAAGTATATTCAAAACTTTTTATCAAGCCTTGCAATTCCAATTCGTTAAGTTCATCTTTAACAAAAAACTTATCCAATTGTTTAATGCCTTTTCATAATTTTGAAATCTTTGATGCCATCGAATATCTTGTTTTTCAGTACAATTCAATATTTATTTTTACAATTTTTACTTAAACGTATTATCTGATATTATATTTAATTATCAAGCATTAAATAAAAAAGACCGCAAATTATGAGTCTGCAGTATAATTATATCAAATTCATAAATATTTTTTGTACTCATAGACTAGCAAATATATATTTCAAACAATTATCGTACATATTTGTACTAAAATCAATCATATATACGTTTATTGGATATTATAATTATTATAAATTATTTTATTAATCAAATCCAACCAAAAATGGAGCATTTTATGTATTATGGAATTAGTGTTATTATGTTATTTTTTGCTATGTCACTATTTGCTGCAAATAAATCTCGCGAAGAAAATATCTTTGGTTTTAAAGTTAAAGATATAGACGGCAAAGAAGTAGAGATGTCAAAATATAAGGGCAAAGTATTATTGGTAGTAAATGTTGCATCAGAATGTGGCTATACATCTCAATACGAAGGATTAGAAAAAATCTATGACAAATACAAAAAACAAGGATTTGAAGTATTAGGTTTTCCGTGTAACCAATTTGGTGGTCAGGAGCCAGGTACAGAAGCAGAGATTAAATCTTTTTGCTCTTCTAAATTTCATGTAACTTTCCCAATGTTTTCCAAAGTAGATGTTAATGGTGATAAAGCAATTCCATTATTCAAATACCTAACAAGCAATACCGATGGATTTATAACAGACGCTATCAAATGGAATTTTACTAAGTTTTTGGTAGACAAAAATGGTAAAGTAATCGAAAGATATGGCTCAGGAACTAAACCAGAATCAATTGCAGAAGACATCGAAAATGCTTTAAAATAAATATGTTTTTAAATATAGAAATTAAATTTAAAAAATTAAAATTACTTAAAAAAGAGTACTATTAGAATATAATAGTCCTCTTTTTTGTATTATCTATAAATAAACATCCAATTTTCCTTAGTTTTTAGCCTTTATAATTATGTATTTAAAAAAAACGTAATTTTCAGTTTTGTAGTCTTTGAATATTTTACTAAGCCGAGAAATTATTCACATATTGATTAAAGATTTACAATTTCATTTTTTTTTTAATATTTTACAATACTTAAATGATTTATACGATATAATGTGATTATATTAATTTTTGTTTCAAAACTTTAAATTATGAAAAACAACCTACTATTTATATGCAAAATTGCAATATTTTATATATTTTCAACTAATTTTATGAATGCTCAAACGCCTGAAAAAATGCAAACAATCGATGAATTAGCCAAAGAATATGTAAAATTAGGTTTGGTAATTGGGCAAACTGACAAGGATTTTGTTGATGCATACTACGGTCCTGAAGAACTAAAACCCAAAGAAACAGACATTGAAGTATTCCTAAAAAAACAATATATAGAAGAAATTCAATCATTAAAAAAGAAATTATATGATTATTCTATGATTTCTTCGGATATTATTACCATAAATCGTGCTAAATGGATGATTGACCAACTAACTGCTTACGAAAGAAGAGTTAGAATTTTTGCTGGTGAAACTTCTGATTTTGATAAAGAATCTTTAGAACTTTTTGGAGTAGTAGCCCCAACTTACTCAAAAGAACATTTTGATAAATTATTAGTAGAATTGGAAGCAATTGTCCCTGGCAAAGGAGATTTGAACATAAGAATTAAAGAAATTAGCGATAAATTTATAATTCCAGAAAATAAACTTAATATTGTTTTTAAAGCAGCAATCGAAGAAGCACGCAAAATCACCAAAAGATATTACAAATTACCTCAAGAAGAAATATTTACCTTAGAATACGTCAAAGGAACCTCTTGGAGCGGCTATAATTGGTATAAGGGTAACTACAATAGTCTAATTCAAATTAATACAGATTTGCCCATTTATATTGATAGAGCTATAGATTTGGCTTGCCACGAAGGTTACCCCGGGCATCATATTTATAACCTACTATTAGAAAAAAATCTGTATAAAGATAAAGGTTATTTAGAAATATCAATGTATCCGCTATTCAGCCCGCAGTCATTGATAGCCGAAGGTACAGCTAATTATGGAATAGAAGTTGCATTCCCAGGCTATGAAAAGGTTAAATTTACAAGTGACAAATTGCTGCCATTGGCTGGATTGGACACCAATGGAATTGATTTGAATTTCAGAATTAACGAGCTTAAAAACAAACTAAATTTTGCAAGAAATGAAGTTGGTAGAGGTATAATCAACAAAACTATGACACACGATGAAGCTAAAAAGTGGCTTAATAAATATAATTTTATGAATGAAGAAGCAGCCGAAAAATCAATTAGATTTATAACCAAATATAGATCTTATATAATCAACTATAACTACGGTTTAGAATTAGTAGGAAAGTACATTGAACGCAAAGGTGGCACTCCAGAATTTAGAGAAAGAAGATGGGAAATATTTGAACGTTTACTTAGTAATCAAGTTCGAATAGAGGAATTGATAAAATAAATCTTATATCAATTGTTGTGTAATCGCAAAACCTAACAAAAGTAAAAAAAAAGACCGCAAATTTTAGGTTTGCAGTCTTTTTTTTAGATTTGTAAATTTTAATTTACTACTACTTTTACTGTTTTAGTATTATTTCCATGCTGGATTTTGATTAGGTATGTGCCTTTGGGCTGACCAACGCAATTCCATTTGATGTTACCACTCCACTCGTTTAACTTTTCGAGAGTTAGGTTTTCTTTGCCTGATACTTTATTACCTGTTATGTCATAAACTGCTATTTCGGAGTTATCAATATCTATTCTTCTATCCCAATAAAACTTAGCTGTTACTTCAATTACAGTTGGGTTAGGATATGGTGGCATAGTGTAGAGGTAATTTACTTCCTCTATATTTTCAACACTTGATGGGTAACCAACCATTTCAATACCATTTATCCAATAAACATTATCTTCGTTTTTGTCATCTTCGTATCTTGCAAAGATTGTTTTATCAAAAATCTGAAATTTCTTATTTACCTTGCCATTATTTGGGTAATTAAAAGTTTCCCACTTAATATTATCTTCAAAAATATTACTACTTACCATCAAAGTATTAAAAAATGTAAGATAGAACTTTTCTTTTGCTGCATCAAAGCCAATATAATCTATACTATCAATCTGGTCTTGGGTTAATTGACTGCTAAAAACATTATAAACTTTTCTTTCTTCCACATTTATTACATCAAGATTAAACTGACTTGTTACAAAGTCATAATAAGTATATGCCCAAATCTTTTTACCATTAATCTCTAATTCTTTGCTTTCCAATAAATTAGTTGTATTTGGATATTCTTTATATATTTCCCAATTTTGACCTTTGTCAGTTGTCGATTTGAATTGCAAACCATTAATAATTGTATTGTTAGATAAAACAAGATAATTTAAAGAATCTGACATTTGGCTTTTGATAAAATCATCATTACTAAAAGCAATATCTTTTATATAATCAAAGTTTTCATCCAACCAAAAA
>JBEICW010000071.1:0-10450 GCA_040383785.1 Ignavibacteria bacterium
AAAATTATTAATCTAGAATTTTGATAGCTTATTATATATTGCAATTTGGATATCAGTAAAAAAACCTAATAGCAACAAACTTAAACTTGCAAATGGAGCCGAATAATAAACAAGTAAAAATGTCTGTCCATCTCCATTTATATACAAATTATAACCAACAAGATTTAATAATATTGAATAATTTATGAATGAATAAATTAGAAATGAAAAAATACGGAAATATAGCTTTTGTTTTTTGAATACAATTTTATTTAAAATCAACAATATAATAATCCATAAACTTAGATTAAAACTAAATTCATTTTTGCCATAAATGTATTCCATAAATAAGTTAAAATGAATTCCTAAGAATATTGACCATGCTGGAAAAATTGGGATTATTGATAGTAAAAAATTAATTAGCCCATATTTTGTAAATAACAATTTATTTTCATCCATTAACGTGCTTTAAATATATAATAGATTACTGAGCTTTCTCAATAAGTATGAAAAACATTTTAACATAAAAGAATATGACGATACGTAACTACTAAAATTGATTAAGATTGACTTATAGCACCAAAAAAACCTCCCCAAATCCATTTAAATGATTTAGGGAGGTTTTTATATTTTATTATCAAACTAAGTATTAGATTATTTTTTTTCTTCGCTTAATTCTTTTTCTATGCTTTCTATACGTGATTTAATATCAGTGATTTTTTCTGCTCTTTCAGATATTCTTTCGTTGATATTAATTTTTTCTGCTGCTGCTACTTCATCTCCAGCATTTTCAGCTAATTTTGCTTCTGCTGCTGTTAAAGCGTTTTTGTCATTAGCTTCATATTCGTCTAATTTAGAAAGTCTATCTTTTAAATTATCCAAAATTTGAGTTAATTTACCAGCTTTTTCGCCACGTCTTTTGTCCATATATTCGTTACGTTTTGCATCGAATATTTCGAAAGCTTTTCTAATTCTTTTGAAAAGTTCGTTTCTTTGGTCTTTTTTTAATCTTACTATTTTAATCTCATCTTGAACTGCAATCAAACCTTCTCTAATATCTTTAAAATCATTAGAATATTCAACGTTAGCAATTGCTTCGCTAACTTTGATTTCTAACTTAGAATAGTTTTCATTTGCCTCTTTTTCGAAAGCTTCTTTGTCTTCTTGGCTGCTACCAGTCAATGACTCAAAAACTTCTCTAAGCATACCATAAAGTTCATCTCTTTGAGTACGTCTTAATACCAAATCTTTCAATTTTGCTTGAGTTTGGATTAATTTTTCTCTTGCGATTGATGGCTCTACGTTAGTTTTGGCAAATTCTACCGCTTCATCAATAATAGGTTTGATTTCAGCATAGTTAGAGTCAGCTTGAGTATCAAAAGTTTTTCTTTCTTCATCTTGGCGAGTATTTAAGTCATTAAATGCTTCTCTGATTGTTCCAAAGATATCATCTTTTTTCTCACGTTTGATTCTCACACCTTTGATTTCATTTTGTAAGTCAATTAATTGTTGGCGTGCATCTTTGAAGATATTCGCATTTTTAACTGCTGACAAAACTTCTTCTATACGAGGCATAATTTTCGCTAAGTTTTCACTTGCTTCAGCTTCGAAAGTTTCTCTAAGTGCCTCTTGTTTTTTGTTTATACCTTCGAAAAACTCTTGAATTTGAGCAAAAAGTTTATCTTTAGTATCTCTTTTTAATTGAGTAACTTTAAGTTCTTTTTGTAATTCAATTAGTTTTTCTCTTGCTGCTTTAAATTCAGTAGTTTCAGTTACAAATTTAATTGCTGCTTCGTATTTGACATTAAATAATTCTAAGTTTTTGCTATAAACTTCGTCAATATTTTTCTTTGCAGCTTCTTGTTTTTCATTCAAAACATTAAAAGATTGTTGCAATCTATCGATTAAAACATCTTTTTCTGCTTTGCTTATTAAAAATAATGCTAAAATTTTCTCTTTTAATTCAATTATTGATTTTCTAACTAATTTAAAATCTTCAGTATTCTCCGCTAAAGTTACTAATTTTTCTAAATCAGTTTTTAATACTGCCAAAGTAACATTTTGAGCTTCAAGGGCTTCTTTGTTGATTGGCATATCTTTATAGTTTGCAAGTGGGTTAAAAGGTTCTCTTTTAGGTTTAGTTTCTTCACCTGCTTCTGCATTTTCAGTAGCTTCTAATTCCGAAGTAACAACTTCTGTTTTAGTTTCTGTTGTAGATTCTTCTGTAGCAACTTCTGGATTAGTATTAGTAATTTCAGTAGTTTCAGCGTTAGTAACATTTTGTAGTTCTGTAGTGTTTTCCATAGTTTTACACCGTTGTTATATATAAGTTTATAAAAGTATTTATAAGTAAGTAAAAGTATAGTATTTGTAATTTTTTATACTATTTTATAAAATTTAGTAATTTTTTATTTTCTAAAAGAATAATGGTTCTTAATTTTTATTTTATCTTTTTGTAGATTATCTTAGTTTTTAGAACCAGCAGCATTATCATTTATATTTAAGTCAACATTTGTACCTGTAACTGTACTCGCCGAAGCAGTATTTTGATTAGAGTTTTGACTCATATTCATATACTTCAGTGCGTTAAGTTGTTGTTTGCTAATTGGAGGTAGTTCTTCACCTCTAATCATCATATCTAACTCTTCTCTATCGATTGTTTCTCTATCTAATAGTAATTTTGAAGTAGTATGTAATAAATCCAAATTTTCAGTTAAAATATCAATAGCTTTTTGATTTGCTTCGTGAACAATTTTTCTAATTTCCGAATCTATCATTTGTGCAGTATGTTCCGAAATATCTCTACCTTTATTGAACTCCCTACCCATAAATACTTCTTCGTCTCTTCCGGAATAATTAATAGGTCCAACTTCATCACTCATACCCCATTCGCAAACCATTTTTTTAGCCATATCAGTTGCACGTTGAATATCGTTAGAAGCACCGGTAGTTGTATTACCAAAAATGATTTTTTCTGCGGCTCTACCGCCCATTAACATCACAATCTTAGAGTCAATATATTCTCTTGACCAAGAGTGTCTCTCTTCATCAGGCAATGATGCAGTTACTCCCAAAGCTCTACCACGTGGAATAATTGTAACTTTATGAATTGGGTCACAATGAGGTAAAAGTACCCCAATCAAAGCGTGTCCCATTTCGTGATAAGCCGTCATTTCTTTCTCTTTGTCTGAGATAATCATACTTTTACGTTCTACACCCATTAGTATTTTATCTTTTGCATTTTCAAAGTCATACATTGTTACTTTATCGCTCGACCTACGTGCAGCAAGTAATGCCGCTTCATTCACAACATTTGCAATGTCCGCACCAGATAACCCTGGCGTTCCTTTGGCTAATATTTCTAAATTTACGTCATCTGCGATTGGAACTTTTTTGGTATGAACTTTAAATATTTGCTCTCTACCTCTAACGTCTGGTCTATCTACAACTACTTGTCTATCAAATCTACCTGGTCTAAGCAAGGCAGGGTCTAATACATCTGGTCTATTTGTAGCTGCAATAATAATAATTCCACTACTTTGCTCAAATCCATCCATTTCTACAAGTAATTGATTTAATGTTTGTTCTCTTTCATCGTGTCCACCACCCATTCCGGCACCTCTTTGGCGACCAACTGCATCTATCTCATCAATAAATACAATACATGGTGCGTTACGTTTAGCTTGTTCGAATAGATCTCTAACTCTACTTGCACCCACACCTACGAACATTTCTACGAAGTCAGCACCGGACATTGAGAAAAATGGTGCTTCAGCTTCTCCAGCTACTGCTCTTGCAAGTAAGGTTTTACCGGTTCCAGGAGGTCCTAATAATAAAACACCTTTTGGTATTTTACCACCTAATTTTTTAAATTTAGTTGGGTCTTTAAGAAATTCAATAACTTCTTGCAATTCATATTTTGCTTCGTCTGCACCTGCTACATCTTCAAATGTAACTTTAGTAGCATTTTCGTTAAGTAATCTAATTCTTGCTTTCCCAAATGTGAATATTCCTTTTTGCCCGCCACCGCCATTTTGCATTCTACGGAAAATAAAGAACATCAATACAACCAATAGGATTAACGGTAGAAAACTTAACACAGTTCCCCAGAATAAACCATCGCCTTCTTGGTATTCCCAAGCTATATTTTTGTCTTCCCACATTTTTTCGGTATCTGCATCCACATGTCCAAGCTTAGTTGTAAAAGTTTTAATTCCCTTGGGCTTGCCATTTACAGATACTGTTTGTTCTTTGCGTAAAGTGCCTTTGAATTCATAGTCATTTAGTTGTGATTTTGTAATCACAGCTTTAGTAATTAAGTCTTTATTCAAAAAATACTTATATTCACTATAAGTAACTTTAGTATCCTGTTGTGGATTATTTTGCATCATCAATACTACACTAAAAACACTTAAACCAATAAATATCCAAATCATTATGTTTTTGGCGAATTTATTTTGAGAGTCGCCATTATTTCCTAAATTTGGGATTCTTTTATTTGGTTTATTTGAGTTATCACTCATTAGTCCTCCAAAACTAATTTCTTATTTATGTATGTTGAAAAGTATTGACGTGAAAAATCAAATTAAATTTTTATAATTTTTAATTATTTCTTATTTAGATATATTTTTTATATTTTCAAAAATTTAAATTTTTAATTTGGTAATAAAACTATCAGCTATTATAACAAAAAGACCCAAGAAAAATATCTTGGGTCTTAAATAATATTCGAAAATATAGGAATACTAAATCAATTATTATCTTGAGTAAAACTCAACTACTAAAGGAATTTCACATTTAACAGGAATTTCTGGCATTGGAGGAGTATATAAATACTTAACGCTGAAATCTGCTTTATTTAATTCTAAGTAAGCAGGTGGAGTATTACTTCTCATTGATTCTTGTAAAGTTTCGTTAGTTCTGCTTTTTGATTTGATAGAAATAACGTCGTTAACTTTAACTCTGTAAGAAGATACATCTAATTTTCTACCATTTACTAAAATATGACCGTGAGAAACAACTTGTCTTGCAGCATACATTGTACGAACAAAACCAGCTCTTAATACTAACACATCTAATCTTGATTCTAATAATTGCATCAAGATTTCACCAGTATTACCAGTACTTTTTGCAGCTTCTTTGAAATAATTACTTAATTTCTTTTCAGCTACATTATATTGTAAACGTAATCTTTGTTTTTCCAAAAGCTGTTTACCGTAATCAGACATTTTGCCTTTTCTTTTGGTAGGTCCATGTTGACCTGGAGGATAAGCTTTGTCTTGCATTACTTTAGATGCTTTTGGAGTCATAGGAATCGCAATTTTACGCGACAATTTAACTTTTGGTCCGTTATAATTCATTTTGTTTAAACACCAACTAATTATTATTAACTATCAATTTTTTAATTTTCTTTTTTGCACTTGATATAAGAATACAAAAATAACATAAAAATATTTATTAAACAAATAAAATTGTGGATAATTAAAATATTTTAAAATAAAAATATTTATTAATGCTTATTTTTATTGATTTTACTTGTGTTTCTCAATGCTTTTGGAATATTCTAATATAATAATATTATGAAAATTTCTTTTCAAATATTACTCAAAAATTCCTTTCAAGTTTATTTACAATTCCAATAATCTTAAAATTAGTGTCTTCTTTGATTTTAAAATTATAATAATTTGGATTATGCGATTTTAAAATTATACTTTGATGTAGCTCATTGACTTTGGGCAAATATTCAGCAACTTTGATAAATACAGTATCAAACAACTTAGTAATAACTAACTTTTTATCGATAATTCTGCCAATTTCTTCAAATGTTAGTTTTGAGCCCTTCAATTTGTATCTGAATGGAGTGCAATAAACAAAATCACCACTGTATATACCCAAATTTTCCATAGATTCGCCTTCTACTTGATAAACATATTTTGATATTTTATCTTCAGAAAAATTACTCTTAGAAAATTTATCGGGAATACTATCTAAACTAATTTTTGACTTATTTGTTGGTAATTTAGTAATTATAGTGTTTTGATTAACTATGTTGCTTAAATTATTTAAATTATCAATTTTTGAAAAATAAACTTCAAAATTGTTATTATTAATAATGATTTCTATACCTCTATTGTCTAATTCTAATGCAACTCTATTGTAATAATTTTCAAAATATGCATCATAATAACTGCTTAAATTATTGCTTGCATAATGTAGTCTCATACTCTTGTAAATATCAATCAACTCTTGATTTGATATTTTATCTAAGGTATGAGTTTTAGAATTAGATTTAGAATTACTATTAGCTTGAACATTGTTTATTAACATAACTAACAAATTACACTTTTTTACCCATTAACCATTATCGCTTACTTGATTTCATAAAATTCTAAGTGAATATTAGCACTTTTAACGCTGTGAGTTAGTGCACCAATAGAAATAGCATTAATACCAGTTGGAACATAGTCTTTTAGTGTTTCTAAAGTAATTCCACCAGAAGATTCAATTAATATCTCATTTCCAATATAATCACCATTTTTATAATCCCTAATAACTTTTACTGCATTATAGGTGATTTCTGGGGACATATTATCTAACAAAAAGCCGTCAACCTTTGATTCCAAACCAGCATCAATTTGCTCTATAGTATCAACTTCTAATTCAATTTTAAGAGGATTATTTGCCCATAATTCAGAATTGCGTATTTTACTTACTGCTTCTTTAATTCCACCAGAAGCAATGATATGATTATCTTTAATCAATATCCCTGTACTAAGATCTAATCTATGGTTATGTCCACCACCAATTGCAACAGCATATTTTTCAAAAAGTCTCATACCTGGTGTAGTTTTGCGTGTGTCAAGAATTTTTACGTTATATGGTTTGGCAACTTCTACATATTTACTTGTTATTGTTGCAATACCACTTAATCTTTGTAGTAAATTAAGTAAAACTCTTTCTTTGGTTAGGATTTTTGCCGAAGGACCAATAACAGAAGCAATTTTCCCGCCTTTTAAGACCTTTTCACCATCTTTGCAGTGAAATTCAATATTAAACCCTTTGTAGAATGTATGTTGAATAATTTTTTCACCAACAAAAACTATATCTTCCTCCGCTTCTAAAACTGCCAAAGATTTTTCTTTGTCGCTAATTGTAAGCAAAGTAGTAAAATCACCATTAGGTGCGTCTTCTTTTAGGAATTGTCTTAATTTTGTAACTACATATTCGTCACTAATATTATTATAAATTGGATATTCTAACATAATTCCTCAATTTCTAACTTTTGTACCATTTTAATAAACAAAATTAAGTAAAATTTAATTGTAATAATGCGATTTGCGTTATTTTAAGCAAAAATGAATAATATTTTTAATTTTTGTAACAATTTTATACTTTTTTTTCTGACTTTTGTAACTTTTTACAATTTTTTAGGTTATAGTGTTTGTAATGAGTAATAAATTTGAAGAATATGATGATACAGCTTTATATGACTTGCTGAAAAATCAAAATTCCGATTCTGAGAAAGCTTTTTCAATTTTATATGATAGGCATTCCCAGAGGTTATTAGCTTATTGCAAACGTTTTTTGAATGATAGAGAAGCTGCTGAAGATGTTTTCCAAGAAACTTTTATAAGATTTTATCAATCTGGACGAAAAGATAAAATTATGACAAATGTTCCGGCATTTTTAATCAAAATTGCACGTAACTTATGTTTGAATCATAGAAGAGACGAAGTTTATCATCTTAGTTACGAAGATTATTTAGTTGACCCATATATTTATGGGGACGATTCAAATACTCAAGATTTGATTAAAACAGTTCGATATGCTGTAGAGCAATTGCCAAATGATTATAAAGAACCTTTTGTGTTGCGTGAATATGAGGGTTTGTCTTACCCAGAAATTGCTGAAATAACTGGCGAGAGTATAACAAACATTAAAGTTCGTATTCATAGGGCAAAATTAAAAGTTAGAGAAATGGTTTTATCTTTAGAACTTGATAGTGTAAAAGTTGTCAAAGAAGATATAGACTTAAAAGATGGTTTATAAAATTGTTTTCAATAAAAATTAAAAAAAGTTTATATTTAAGGTTTTCAAATGAAAGATTTAAGTGGACATAGTCCCTCAGAAATCATACAAAAATTATTAGATGGAGAATTAACCAACTCTGAAAGAAAAAAGTTTTCAGATATGATTAATTCTAATCCAGAATATAAAAAAGAATTTAACGATTTTAAAAGAATTAAAGAATCTATAAATTCTGATAAAAAACAACAATTTAATTCATCTATTCCAGACCCAGTTCTTAAAAATAATATTTTTAAAGAATTAGGATTAGGTAAAGCAGTAGAAACTCCAGTAGCTATTGGTGGCGGTGGTAGATTAGTTCAATTTGGAGCGGCGTCATTAACTTCTACATTGTCTTGGTTAATGAATTATAAAGTTAGCCTTCCTTCATTGGCTGTTCTAACGGCATTTACATTTTTTGCATTATGGAATAATAATGGTAATGAAGTTAACAGTATTAACAGTAATACCTCAACTAAAATTGGTAATATAGTTAAATCAGAAAATACAAAATCAGAAGTTAAATCTACAAAAAATATACCTGTAGTAAGTGCTAATTCTGGTCAAGCTAATACGACAAGTAATGATAAATTTGAAGGTAATTTAGATAAGAAAGATAAAACAAACAATAAAGAAAATCTTGCGATTTGCACAGTAGATGGCATTGATAACAAAAAGTCAAATGATAAAACTGAAAAAACTAATAAAAGCAAATCTAAGCAAATTTCAACCAACTATGTTATTAACGGTAACTTAAAAATAAATACTGAAAATGTTGAAACTAATGTAAATAATGAAGCGATTATTGAAATTCCAAATAAAGAGAAAAAAGAAGGCGTTTTATTATTAGTTGAAAATGGTTTGTTTCATAATAGTTATTCATTAGCTGAATTGAGAAGTGAATTTAATAGGAATCCAATTCCAAGCTTTAATGTTATTACTCCTTTGAAATCAAATAGAAATAATACAAATGAAAATAGTAACGTAGGCGTAACTGTATTATTCTCAGGAATGAATCAATTAAGTAATAATGAGTTTACAGCAGCTGGTTATTGGAAAGTAAATAATAATTTAAATTACTTAATAGAACTCGGTGTAGAATATAATAGAGTTTTCTTAGCTCCATTTGTAATTGACCCACTTGGCAATAATGGTAAATTTGATGGGGTAGGTATTGGTGGAAGATTTGAATCAAATGGTCTATTAAGTGAATTTATGGGCAAAACTTTTGGTGAATTGATTAATCCTTATGCAGGAATTTCATTAGGTCAAGTAAACCCTGGACTATATAGCAAATTTAATGCTGGTGTTCAATTAAATTTAGTACAAATAAATAATATCAATTTACAATTTACAGCTGGTTACGAATACTTTGGATTAATACAACAAAGTTCTCAGTTCCAATCTGCAAGACAAGGTGTTGTAACCGGAATTATGGTAAAATTCTAAATAGCTAAAATAAAAAAATACTAAAACAAATATTTTCTTAGATAACCCTTATATTTATGCCTGATTAAAGTTTATTCTTTACTCAGGCATTTTTATTTTTTAGAAAAAATAGATGGATTTACAATAAAAATATCATTTTAAATTCAATTATAATCTAATATTATGTGTATTGATAATTTTAAATGCAAATTGTAAAAAAAACAAATAAAACTAATATATTTAAATTCAATATATCTAAAATCATTTTCTTTAATAATTCCAAATTTATTAAAGTATTAAATATTTTTATTAGTGCTATCTTTTATGTCATTTTCATTAATTTATTTACAATTTATTCTACTTACTCTAATACTTCAGATTCAACAAATCAAAAAAATAGAATCAATCATTTTAACTACGGATTTGATAAATTTTTGAATACATTTCTATTTTTTGGTAACGCAAATTTAGATATTGAAACAGATTTTGGTCAGTTTATGGTTAATCAAGCTTATACTGGAGTTGGGCTCACTGGAGTTAATAATTCATTTAGAGAAGACGAAAGTTTTAACTTTAATTACAAAAAATCCTTAACCGACAATCTATTTGTAAAAGTAAAACAAAATTGGCTATTATCTTCAGACTCACGAAATATTGGACTTAACAACTTACAACGGCTCAATGGGATTTGCTCATTAGTTACAATGAAAACAATCAATATTTTGCCGAAATTGGAACTGGTGCCGAAAAGAATGAGCAAATTGGAGTTACTGCTACAGGTGGAGTTTTTCAAATAAATGCATTTGCTCGAGAAGTAGAATTGGACGACTTTGTGCTTAATTCCAAGTTAAATACCGAAAGAATTAAATTGGGAGAAGATAGAAAATTTAATGTATTAGATTTTGAGACTAATGTGATTAGCTTTTCAGATAATAATAACTCATTTGATATAAATTTTAAATATAGAAATTTAGAA
>JBEICW010000072.1:0-10435 GCA_040383785.1 Ignavibacteria bacterium
GTAGCCCATTGCGGTTTTTGGGAACAATGAAAAGTTTACATTCAAGTGCTTCAATCCGTATACGAAAATGCCATCAATTGCCAAAACCAGCAAAACAACAAAAAGAGTGAAAAAATTGAAAAAATTCTTTGATAGTGAACTTCAAGTCTTTTGACTTTGATATTTTGGAAGGCTTATTATAATTTCCGAATTAGAGATTGTATTAGTTAATTTTATAATTAAATAAATTAATTTTAAATATATTTCGTTCAATTGATTTAAAATTTAATAATTTAATAAAACAGAGGAAAACAAATGGGACTTTTATCATCTTTGATGGGTAATGCTGGAACGGTAAGTAACGCAGATTTGAATAATGATTATGGTAACTTGCTATTTGATGGCGAACATATCGAAATGGGTTTTAAATTAATCCGTGATACTTTTATATTTACAAATAAACGACTTATTTTGGCTGATGTGCAAGGGATCACAGGCAATAAAGTAGAATATATGTCAGTAGCATATAAAAGCATTGCAAAATTTAGCATAGAAACTGCTGGAAACTTTGACCTTGATGCTGAACTTAAAATCTGGATTTCGAGTGAAGCGATGCCAAGTATCACTAAAAAATTCAACAAATCTGTAAATGTATATGATGTTCAAAAAGTATTAGCATTTCATGTTTTGAAATAAAGGTATAAAAAAATGAAAAATAATTTTAATTTTGTTTATATAAATTATATTAAATATTTTACGATTTTAGGATTGATAATATTCATTAGTTGTGATAATAATTCTATAACAAATAATGATGATTATATTAATAAAACCGGTTCAATTTGGGCTTGGGGTGAAAATAATTATGGTCAACTTGGCGACTCCTCGTTAAATGAAAAGAATATACCAACTCAAATTGGAAAGACTAATGATTGGAAACTTATATCCGCGGGTTGGGAACATACATTAGGAATAAAAAAAGATAGTAGTTTATGGGCTTGGGGTAAAAACTTTGAATTGCAATTAGGAGATGGATCTAAAGTTAACAAAAATATACCGATTCAAATAGGAATTGATAGAGATTGGAAATTTATATCAGCTGGCAAAACACATTCTTTGGCTATAAAAGACAATGGCACTTTGTGGGCTTGGGGATTTAACTGGCGTGGTGAATTAGGTAATGGTAGTTTAAGTTTTAATTATACACCAATGCAGGTAGGTAATGACACAGACTGGGGATCTTGTTCTGCTGGAACAACTCATTCTACTGCAATTAAAAAAGATGGCACTTTGTGGGCTTGGGGTGATAATAAGTTTGGTCAATTAGGTGATAGTACTTTAATTGATAGAGTTGAACCCATTCGCATTGGAAATTTAAATAACTGGAAAAAGATTTCAAACGGTAGTTTCTTTACAGTTGGTTTGCAACAAAATGGAACAATATGGGCATGGGGCTACAATTATTTTGGCAAATTAGGTGATGGAACATTTATAGATAAAGTAGTTCCTACTCGAATAGGTAATTTAAATAATTGGAAAGATATTTCCACTGGTTTTAATTTTGTTTTAGGTTTACAAGAAGATGGAACATTATGGGCATGGGGTAGCAACAGTGCTGGTCAATTAGGTAATAATAGTTCAACAGATATAAGTGTACCTTCGCAAATTGGTGTAGATAAAAACTGGGAAAAGATATCTGCAGGTACTTCACATTCTTTAGCATTAAAAACAGATGGTACTTTATGGTCTTGGGGGTTAAATTATTACAAAGAAATTTCCAATGATTCTAAATTATTTAGTCTAGTACCAAAACAAATTGGAAATGATAAAGATTGGAAATCTATTTCTGCTGGTGGTGGTGGTAGTCATTCGTTAGTGTTAAAGTAAATTTTTAAATTCTTTGATTAAGTTTAAATTAGATATATAACTTTCATAAATCTCTAATCCTATGTCAAGAAACGTAATTTTATATATTGCAATGTCTTTAGATGGATATATTGCAAAAGAAAATGATGATATTAATTTTTTGAATATTGTCGAAAAGGAGGGCGAAGACTATGGTCATAGCTCGTTTACTCAATCTATAGATACAATTATCTGGGGTAGAAAAACTTATGATAAAGTTTTATCTTTTGGGATAGATTTTCCATATCCAGATAAAAAAGTAATTGTCTTTTCTAAATCTCGAACTGGTAAAGATGACAATGTAGAGTATTTTGGCGGTAATTTAAGCAATCTAATTGCAGAACTAAAGTCCCAAAACGGACTTGATATTTATTGCGATGGCGGTGCGGAATTAGTAGCAGAATTAATGAAACAAAAGCTGATTGACAAATTAATTATCTCGGTCATACCTCATTTATTAGGTAGTGGAATTAGACTTTTCAAAGAAGGTGTGCAAGAGCAAAATCTCCTATTTCAGAAGTCAATCACATTTCCCACTGGCTTGGTGCAGTTATATTATAATGTGAAAAAATAATATGAAAAAGTAATGCCTAAATTTAATTATATCAAAAATGAATTATATAAATAATTTTTAGTAAAAAATGCGTAACAATGAATTATCTTACTTTTTGATTATTAGAATTATGGATTAACAAAATTTTGAAAATATTTTTCAAAAAAGTGAAGGTGAAATGATTGTAGCAGTTTATTTCTACACCATTTCATACCAAGCAAACACAAAATGGTCTGAAGTTCTTTGAAAAATAAAAAACAGGCAAAATTATGAAATATAGTGAAGTTTTTTTTGTGAAAATTATAATAATTAGTGCATATACAGGGTAATTTCTTATTTCTTTGAATTCACTAAAAATATTTCAGATTAAAAGTCATGAGAGTCAAGGCGTTAATATGAAAAAATCAAGTGGTTGGGCGTAGTCGAAACAAAAAAAAAGACGTTGAAATCAACGTCTTTTTTATACTTATTCTTGTTCTTGAGAAATTTTATGTTGTCTTCTTACAGACTTGATTCTGTTCATTCTGTTTTCTACAGATGGTTTAACGAAAGCAGTTCTTTTTTTGTATTCTCTAAGAATACCACTTCTTTCGTATTTTTTCTTGAATCTTTTAAGAGCTCTATCTACGCTCTCGTTTCCTTGAATAGTAACTCCTATCACAAAAACTCCGATTTTTATATAAATTTTAAATAATTTTTTAATTTCTAATTTTAACTAACACACAAAATAATTTCAACTCTTTAAGTGACTAAACTGCTTCATATTTATTTCATATTTTCGATTAATCTTTTTTCGTTTAATTTTTCAAAGTGAACAACTATCGAATTACCGCCAGTACTAGTAACTTCTTTAGCTTTTACAACACCGATATCATCCCAAACTGCATGAAATATAATATCACCAATATCAAACTTTTCTTTAGGGCTATATTTTCTTGCAATATCTTTGTCATAATGCTGAATAGCTTTAGATTTGTCAGTATCTTTTTCGATTTGGTCTAAATTAATTAACTGAGAATGACGACTACGAGTACATCTTGCCCATTGAATTCTACCTTTTTCTGATTCGATTGGCTCACCAATCAACTCATGTTTTGTTTCTTTCATTAAAAAAGGAGAATACAAAGTTATATACTTTGCTCTACGTGTTCTTTTTTTTGCCGTCGTTGTTGCTGCTGTAGCCATTTTTATCTCGCATTTATGAGAAAAGAACTTTTTAAGATTACAAAAATAGCAAAAAAATCCTACTTCACCAAATTATTAACAATTTCTTTGTAATTATTATTTATTTTTTATATTATGAGTTAATATTGCAGATATAATTTTCACAATATTTTTAATTATTTAGATTGAAATTAAAATATAGACGTTTTAACAATTTATTATAATTAATATTAAAAAATCGCAAAGATTTGTCATTTTTAAGCAATATGCATTCAAAATTTTCATTGTTTCCTTATCTTATTCCAAAAAAAATGTCTAAAAATATTACAAAATTCAAATATTTGGTTTTAATAATTAGTTTATTTCTAATTGGCAGTAATTCTTCATATTCTGAAAGGTCTAATTATAGAATTGGGAATATTTTTTTTGAAAGCAAAGATGTATTTGATTCAACTCAAAATGATTGGTTTTGGGGTGCAAAAGTATTAAACAAATTGCATACCATTACACAACCATTTATTATTGAAGATGAGTTGCTTTTTTCATCTGATGATGATTTGAATTTAGATGTAATAGACGAAACCGAAAGAAATTTGCGAAGAACGGGACTTTTTACTAAAGTTTTAATTGAGATAGATTCTGTAAATCCAACTACTTATGATGTGATAGTAAATACGCAAGATAGATGGTCTTTACAACCTGCGGTATTATATGGCACTGGTGGTGGTGTTTCTAATTATGGAGGTAAATTGCAGGAGTCAAATCTTTTTGGCACTTGGACTGATGTAAGCTTGGAGATGCTATATCGTACGGAAAATAAAATTGGTCTGCAAGGTTTGTTTGAATTAAATAAACAACGTCTTTTTAGAAGCGATTTAACTCTAAATACTGTAATTTCATCAAATAAATTTAGAAGTTATCAAAAAATTGATATATTTAAGCCATATTGGACACTAAATACCGAAGATTCTTATGGTCTAAATTTATTTAATCAATCTGGGAATGATTTTTTGTATTTATCACTTTTGGATACTACTCAATTAATTAAGGTTAAGGAACAAAAAGCTGCTGCTTACTACTCAAAAGTATTTTTTGGAAATGATAGAGCGTTTATGACATTTTATACCTCATTTCATAATGTTGATAGAGGTGATAAAAAATATCGAAGAGCATTTGATAATTCTGGACAATTTTTTGCAGTTTTTTCATCTGTATCAGAGGAATATATCAAAACTACAAAACTAAATACTTATTTAGATGAAGATTTGCAGGTTGGTGGTTATGGCTCAGCAATATTGGGTAGAACTTTTTCGCTGGGTAATGGTGGCGAAACTCTTTGGTATATCGCTGCAGATGGCGAAACGTCTTATTATACTGGTGATTTTTATGTAAATCTAAGAGCTGCGGCAGGTAGTGCTTTTTTTAGTAATCAATCTAAATATGTATCACAAGAATCTGAGGGCTTAGCTTTTTATAATGTAACAGATAACATTTTAATCACATCAAAAATTCAGCAACAAACAGTTTGGAGATGGGACGCAATGCGTCAACTAATTTTAGACACTGATTCTGGGCTTAGAGGATTTGATGTAAATAGATTAAGTGGAGATAATAGACTATTTAGCAATACCGAAATTAGATATTTCCCAAATATGGAGTTTTGGGCATTAAATTTTTCTGGAGTTGCATTTTTTGATATAGGTACAGTTTGGAATCAAAGTAGTAACATTGCTCAAGCAAAATTTTATAAAACAGGTGGCTTGGGTTTGAGAATTCATAATATGAAAATGACAGGCAAAGGGCATATTTTAAGATTAGATTTTGCTTATAATATTTCAGAAGGAAAATTTGGGGGAATTGTATTTGGTACAGAGCAGTATTTTTCAGCATTTAAGTGGCATTTATTCAAGCTACCCAAAATCATAGGTTTAGACTTCGACCAAGAGTAGCTTAAATTATTCTTTAATTATTCAATATTTATTCAATTATCAACTTTGTTGTTTGCGAATTACCATTTGAGATTGTTTGTATTATTAGCACTTTATCGGCAAAAATTGATTTATTAATTGTTATTTTATCATTAAAATTTTGATTAAATAGTTCTATTCCCATCAAATTGTAAATTTTAACTTGGTTGTCAAATTCTGAATAGTATAAATTTGTAATTTCTAATGTTTCTCTGTTATCATTGATTCTAATTTGGTTTTGGGTAGTTGATCCTACACTTGTTTGATTGCAAATTACTTTATTTAATACTTGCCATATTTCGTTATTTAGTTGCAAAGATACTTGTTCATTAACAACTGGTGTCTCACCCATTCTAACTACAATCAAATTTTGACTTGGTACGATATTTAGTATTTGACCGTTTTTACCCAATGCAGAATACATATCTTTGGGTCCATTAGGAGCCAAAGCCCCCTTGAACACAATCTGTGATAGTGGTGCCATATAGGACTCTTTGCCGTTTAGCCACCAAAGGTAACCGTAGGATTGGTTTATGTCTTGTGAAGAAGTGATTGAATTATTGTAAAATTCTTTATCTTCCAAAACTACATTGCCATCCCAATCACCTTTGTTTAACATCAAAAGTCCAAATCTCGCCATAGAACGGGGTTTACTAAAAAAAACATTGTTGTATTCCACTTTGACAAATAGTCCAGAAATCCCTGTTTTTGTTCTTAGATTTTGAGAAATATAATTATTGAGGTTTTGTCCGGTAGCATTTTCAATTACTTCATCAAGTAATGTATACGGTCCATTATGATAAGCCCAACGAGTTCCGGCATCTGCTTTATATTCTAAGCAACTTTTATCTGTGCAATATGGGTCGTTAACTTTATCGTCTAAACCCGTTGTCATTGTTAATTGATTCCAAACTGTGATTTTGTCTTCTTGCTCTTTTGTAAGAGAAGTCCAGCCCTCACCAAGGTATTTGCTTGTTTTATCTTCGAGGTTAATTTTTCCTTCTGATTTTACCATTCCAACTGTAAAAGAAGTAAGGCATTTACCTGCCGAAGCCCAATACCAAGAACTATCTTGAGTAAATGTTCCAAAGTACTTTTCTAATACAATTTTTCCATCTTTTAGTACCAAAAATGCTTTTGTATTTTTAGTTTGTAATGTGTCATACAATTCTTGAATATTTTCAGTGCACCACCCCAATTCCTCAGGTGGAGTTGTTTCCCATTCATTACCAATTACTGGCGGGAAGTATAGTACTTGAGAAGAAAGATTTAGTGCAAAAAGAAACAAAAATACTAATATTAATTTGAAATTTTTCATCGCATCACCATAAATTTAAGTTTAGAATTATTTGTTATTAAAAAGTGGAAATTCTTTAGTAGTTACGTGTTAGTTACAAAAAATATTACTTGAACAAATAAGAAAACTGCAAGTTAATAATACTTCTATACTGAGAAAGTACAGAATAGTTGTAATTCAATGCAATTTCATAATCACTTATCCAAATGCCAATACCAGCATTATATTGAATAGCAAATCGAGATCTTTTGTCAAATTCGTCATCTTAGGTTGTGTTTGGATCGTCTTTGCCAATATCCGAAGTATGTATTTGTGAACCTAAGCCAAAACTTGCTTTTGCAAATAAATTATTATCAGAAACTGGAATAAACTTCTTAAACCCAACTAAATAATCCGTTAATACATAGCTTTTTGGTATATGTAAACCAATGGCTAAATTTACTGCAAAATTATCTGAAATAAAATAATTATCAACACCAGTCATTCCAAATATGGCTTTTGAATCGTTAAATCTATAACCACTCTGCAAACCCAAGGAGACTATGTTATTTTTTGAATAAGAATTGGAATAAGTAATGTTAAAACTATTAATAAGAAAAAATATTATAACAAATAATTTCATTAATCCTACCTCACAAACCCAATTTGTTGTATTATTGTTTTTATAGTTAGCCCAAATAATTTTAATTTTAGACTAATAAAATAGAATTTTGGTTTAATCATATAAATCTTTTTATTTGTTAAATACAAAAATAGCTCATAAGTATAAATTTATGAGCTATTTGAAAGGTATAATTTTCTATTTTTTATTATCTATTTTTTTTGTGATTTACTTGATTAAAATTTTATGTGTTATATATTCAATTTTATTATCTTTAGTATATTCTAATCTAATAAAATATACACCTATGCCTAAATTCAAATTTTCCAAATCATAATTAAAATTAGATAAATTATCATTTAAATTTAATGATGTCATTTCGCCATTGGTATTAAATAATTTGATATTTTTGATTTCTACATTATCATAAGTATTGATATTTAAGATATTGTCAAATTGATAAATCTCAATATCTTGGTTTGTTTTTTCAACTGTAGTATATTCTAAGCTTGGGTTAATTTCAAATTTATTACCAAAATTATCAATACCATAAATATTTTCAGTTATTTCATTTAATTTGATATTTTTCAATTGACTTTGTAATTTGTTTTGCAATTCTGCTTCTATATTTTGAAAAATAATATTGCCAATTACATCATATTTTTTTGATATAAAATTATAATCAAATGAAGCTATCACTAATTTTAAGAACCCATTATCAGCAAATCTTTTATCAAGTATCGTTTCCGATTTTACATTAGCAAATTCACCATCTTTAGTAAATATTACATTTTTTAATGAACTAACTAATTCTGTATATAATTCTTGATTTTCTAAGTTCAATTTGTTTTTAATTTTATTAAAATCTAAATGAATTTCTAATGCTTTGTATTTTTTATCTGATTGGATAGGAATCGCAAACCCAAAATCTGTACTTTGCAACTCTTTATTTATTATTTTGTTTTTCCCGTTATCATTATTATTGTTTTCATCATTTTTATCATTATCAAAAGTAATATTTGAAGAATTATCGCCATTACTAAAAATTGAGTGCGTTTTTGCGTCATTCTGAACAACTACTATTGCATCACTTACAGATATTGAGCCATCTCCATCGCAGTCTGCATAAGTTCCCATTTCGTTATCCCAAGCCAAGACTAATTGTGAAGTCCACATTGTACTTGCATTTTTGCGCTTAAATCTACGTGATTTATCCGATACTGGGTCGATTGATGTGAATAAATCAATTTTAGTCCAATCATTTATATCAACTATTCCATTATTATCTGCATCACCAGGGAATACATTTACATAACTATGAATAGTATATTCAATTGTTTTAGTGTTAAGTTTCACTTCTGTTGGAATGCTATCAATATATGCTGTAGCATTGGCATTTAAAAATTCAATAGTCATTTTTTGTTTGTGTTTGGCACTTTGTAGTACAGTAAATTCCAAAGTTAGTAATTTTGGATTATCAAATTCATTTTCACCAATTGGTCTGGCAGATGTTACAGCCATTCTAATTATAGATTCATCAGGATTTGAACCATTTGCAGGAGGCACAATCAAAATTCTGCCTTCATCTCCAAAATCGCCTATTTTGTAAGATGACAATTTGATATTATTCGCATTAGTGTATCTTATCTGAAAAGCTGCACTATTGCAATTTTCTATATCATCTATATAAAAATCTACTGAAAAATTATAACTTGCTGTTATAACTGTATCACGAGTAGAGTCTACGTCAGTTCTAACTAAACGCAATTCAGAGGACTTGGAATTATAACTAAATCCTAAAAACAAGGATATTAATAATATCCCCAAAACTAATCTAAAATTATTCATTTTTTGCTTAGATTTTTGTAGCAAAATAGAATTAGAGTTAGATATATTTTCTTTGCAATTATTTTGCAGTTCGTTTTGATTTCTATTTATAATAGAGTGTCTAAACATAATTACTCTCTTTAAATTAATTGTAATTTAAGAAGTTTTAATAATTTGAGTTATTGAATTAATCTTTTAAGATTTTCTTTTAAGATTTTTGATTGTTTATTATTAGCCATTTTGTGTTTCATATTTTTTTGAATTGTATGAAATTAGACCTTTAATATCAAATATCTTTTATTTTTTCAATATTTTCAATTATTTTTTGGTATATATAATAATAACTCAATTAATGTGCCACCAAAATATTATTTAATTTTCATGTTATTATTATGAGGTTTTTTATTACAATAACCAAACAAATACTATGATATTATTTACTTATTATAGACTATTATGATTAATTTGGGTACAATTTTATAAAACTTGAAAATAATACTTGTTTATATCATTAAAAATTGTAATTTCGCAAAAAGTTAATTTACGATTAACTAAAAAAGATATAATTTTAGATTTTTCCAATTTTAATTAGATATTGTTAAGCAAGTAATATTCAACAAATATTATTAAAATTACTTTTTTTATAATTAAAAGTGATTTGTGACAAATTAATAAATGATTGGCAAAAAAATTGGAATAAAAATTGAGTTATGATTTACATTAGTAATTTTAAGTTGTTTCTTAGCACTAGAAATAGTTAGAAATCAAAAAATAATATTGAACGAGGTTAAAATGTTCTGGACTCCCGAATTAGCTAAAACTTTAGAAGATGCACCCTGGCCTTCGACCAAAGAGGAATTATTAGATTACGCAAATAGAGTTGGTACTCCTATGCAAGTAATAGAAAACCTTATGGAATTAGATGATACCGATGAATTAATCGAAGGTATGGAAGACCTTTGGACTGACTACGAAGATATGGCAAATGAAGAATATTTCTATAATGATGATGAAGAAGAATTGTATTATTAATTGTACTATAATTTTAGTAGTATTAAATTTTAGCCGTTCATATTTAAACTATTTTTGGTAAATAATAGTTATTAATAGAACGGCATTTCTTTTTTAATAAATCTTATTTA
>JBEICW010000073.1:0-10336 GCA_040383785.1 Ignavibacteria bacterium
CTAAATATCCATGACGTAACAATTCTAATTTCATCAATAATTGCTGGATTTAATTCCAATTCTGATTCATTTTCATAAAGTGTTTTAATTGTATCAAACGTAAAATCAAGATTGGCTTTGCGACCAACTGTTCTAAATTCTTTCAAATTACCCTGCGAAATAAAAAATATATCTACTGTTTTATCTTCTGCCGAATTTGGCAAAATTAAGATTAAATTATTTTTATTAATCGAAGTAGAAACGTTACTTGTTCTATGGAAAACTCTTTTTAATGCTGAAATTTGCTCTCTAAGTGCTTTTGCTTTTTCAAAATGTAATTCCTCTGCCGAAGACTCCATTTGTAATTCTAATTCATCAATCACACCATTCGAAAATCCACTCAAAAATTTTCTAACTTTATCTACTTCTAATAAATAATCTTCTTGGCTTTGTTTAAGATTACAAGGTGAACTGCATCTATTCATTTGAAAATAAATACACCCAGGGAAATCCACACTTGGCTTTAAATCTTCATCACATTTTCTCATTCTAAAGTTTTTGTCAATTATCTTACAAATTTCCTCTACCATTGTGTAATTTCGAAATGGTCCATAAAATTCATCTCCATTATTTAGATGACTATATGCCATTACTAATTTTGGATATGGATTTGTAGTAGTAATTGATAAAAATGGGAATTTAGTATATTTTTTGTCTGCAACGTTAAATTTAGGTTTTACTTTTTTAATTTCTTTAGATTCAAGAACTAATGCGTGTAATTCGGATTCAGTTTCTACCCAATCAATACTTTCAAATGTTTTTAATAACTCAGCAGTTCGGCTCGAAAGATTATCTTTTCCATTAAAATATGAATTTACCCTGCGTTTTAGTGATTTTGCCTTACCGATATAAATGATTTCGCCATCTCTATCTTTGTAATAATAAACTCCAGGGGAATCAGGCAAAGTTTTTAACTTTTGTTCAACTTTTTGATAGTTTGGTTTGCTAAATTTATAAACATTATTTCTTTTATTTTGGAATGATAGCAACTCGTGTAATGAATTGATACCATGTTCACTTTCAGCAATTTCTAATAATTCCAATAAAATCAGTGCAGTAGCTTTTGCATCATCAAAAGCTCTATGGCGATTTTTCATATTGATATTAAAAAACGTAGCTAATGCTCCTACATTTTTTTTCATATCATTTGGTAGTAATTTACGTGCTAATTTGTAAGTACATAATTGATTAAGCTCATCTAATGATTCATTTTCACGCATAAATGTATGCCTAACAAATGACCAATCAAATTTGACATTATGTGCTACAAAAATAGTTTTATCATCAGGCATTAATCTTTTAAGGTGCGGCACTACCACTTTTGCTTCGGGTGCCTTAAATGCCATTTCGTTTGTTATGCCCGTCATTTGCGAGATAAAAGGCGGTATGAACTGATGTGGATTTACCAAAGAAGAATATTCTTCGATAATTTCACCACCTTGCACTTTTAAACAAGCTATCTCTGTAATTCTATTTTTTAGTGGGTCGGAGCCGTTAGTCTCAACATCTACCACCAAAAATGGGCTCTCCCATATTGATACCATATTACTTCTTTGTTAATTTTCAAACTTAAGACGTTTATAACAATAATAATTTTTGTAATTTGTAAAGTTTTTCTTAACAATTTTCGTTTTACTTTTTTTTATTTATGTTTTATAAGCAAATTAATTAGTAAAATAGTAGTAAATAAATAGTAAATTAAATAAAATTTTTAAATTTAGGTCTTATTTATGCAACAATTTAATAGAAGTGTACTTGATGCGATTGGCAATACTCCAATTATCAAACTTCAAAATGTAACAAAAGATATCGAATCTGAAATTTATGTAAAATTAGAATATATGAACCCAGGTGGCTCTATCAAAGACCGTATTGGTAAATATATGGTAGAAAAAGCCATTGAAAGAGGTGATTTGAAACCTGGTGGCACTATTGTAGAAGGCACTTCTGGAAATACCGGAGTTGGACTTGCTATGTATGCAGCAATCCATGGATACAAAGCTATTTTTGTATTACCTGACAAGCAATCAATCGAAAAAATCAATAATTTACGTGCTTTTGGAGCAAAAGTGGTAGTTACTCCTACCAATGTTGAACCTAATGACCCACGTTCATATTATAGTGTTGCTAGGCGTATTGCTGAAACTACTCCTAATTCATTTTACGTAAATCAATATGACAACTTAGACAATAGAGATACTCATTACAATTGGACTGGACCGGAGATTTATGAGCAAACTAAAGGCGAATTTGATGTATTGATGGCTGGTATCGGCACAGGTGGTACATTGACTGGAATTGGTAAATTTCTAAAAGAGAAAATGCCAAATGTGAAAATTGTAGGTATTGATATTGAGGGTTCTATTTTAACTCATTATTTCTATACTCGCGAGTTTAAGCCCGAAATGGCAAGACCTTATGTTTTAGAGGGGATTGGGGAGGATATTATTCCACTTAATTACGATTGGGACGTATATGATGATATGGTAATGGTGGGCGATAAGGAGTCTTTTATAATGACAAGGGCATTACTTACCAAAGAAGGCATTTATGCTGGTGGTAGCTCTGGAGCGGCGGTTGTAGGTGCTATTAAATATGCTAAAGAACTAAAAGAACCTAAAAAAATATTAGTTATAATTCCAGACTCAGGAAATCGTTACGCTGGTAAAATTTACAACGATGATTGGATGAGAGATAAGGGGTATTTTGATAATTCTTTCAATGTATCTGTAAAAGAAGTAATTGAAGTGCTTGGCAAAACGAAAAAAGAATTAATTACGCTGCCTGATACTGCAAGTGTTGGTGATGCGTGTGATTTGATGCGAAATAAAGATATTTCTCAAGTTCCAATTACTAGAAATGATGAAATTGTGGGTTTTGTATCTGAAAATAAACTACTTAGACCACTTTTTGAAAGTCAAATTAGTTTGCGTGACCCAATTACAGTTGCAATGGAAAATAAGTTTGAAATAGTAGATGAAAATGAACTATTAGAAAAAGTAGCAAATAGTTTATTAAATAAAAAAAGTGTATTAATCACTTCAAATGGCAAATTTGTTTCTATCCTCACTGATATAGATATACTTAATTATATGAGCCACAGAGCATATTGATAATTTAAATTATTAATATTTTATCAACCATAAGGTTAACCTTATGGTTTTTTTGTAAGGTTTTTTTTGTAAGATTTTGATTATAAAGTGTTTTTAGTGTATTTTTTAATCTGGGATTTCATTTTTTAAATGGTTATTTAAGTAAATGTAACCTAAAATACCAGCACTTATTGATGCTGTTAAAATTCCAATTTTAGCAAAGTTTTCATATTCACTCCCTGTTCCAAAAGATAATCCTGTTACAAATAAAGACATTGTAAAGCCAATTGCGCAGAGAATACTTACACCAAAAATATGTTTTAAATTTACATTTTCTGGTAGTGAAGCAATTTTGAATTTTATTGCTAAATATACTGCCGAATACACGCCTACTATTTTCCCAATAAACAAACCAATAATTATTCCTAATGAAACGGGCTCTATTAGTGATTTAAAAGTAAAATTACTCAAATCAACACCACAATTTGCTAATGCAAAGATTGGCATTATAATTAATCCCACCCATTTATCTAAATTATGTTCTAATCTATGCAAAGCTGGCTGTACCTTTATCGACAAATCACTTAATTTATGCAAAATATGATATTGTTGTTCATAAAGTTGTTCATCAGCTAATTTATTTTCTTCTTCAGTTTGAAATAAAGTATCATTTGTTACTATTTCAATGTCAATTTTCTTAAATTCTTTCCATAATTTATCAACTTTTGTTCTAAAATCATTTTTAACAATAACTGAACTTAACGGAATCATAAATGCAGACAAAACGCCAGCAATTGTAGAATGAATACCTGATGCCATAAATGCAAACCACAATCCTATACCTATTAATAAATATATTAAAGGGTAATTAATGTGTAATCTATTTGCTAAAAATAATAAAAACAAAAATAAACCAATCCATGCTAAAGCTACATAAGAAATGGTAGAAGTATAAAATAATGCAATTACCAAAACTGCTCCTAAGTCATCTACAATTGCTAATGCTGCTAAAAAAACTTTTAAACCAATTGGAACTCTATTTCCCAATAGAGAGAGAACACCTAATGCAAAAGCTATGTCAGTTGCCATAGGAATTGCCCAACCTTTTAAACTTTCTGGATTGTCATAATTCACCAACACATACATCAATGCTGGAACTACCATCCCTCCAACTGCACCTAATATTGGTAATAATGCTTGCTTTAAAGACGCTAATTCACCTATAAATAGTTCTCTTTTAATTTCTAAACCAACCATAAAAAAGAAAACTACCATTAGTCCATCATTTATCCAATGATGTATAGTATATGAAATTACTATATTACCAATTGTTAAACTTAAAGGAGTTTCAAAGAAATGATGGTAACTTGCTCCAAATATAGAATTTGACCATATTATCGCTAAAAAAGCTGATAAAATTAACAATATACCACTTGCTGATGTACTTTTGTAGAATTGCTGGAAATTATTATAGGTGTTTGTTTTGTAAATATTTTTTTTAAACATCTTTATTAATTTTCCTATATTTATTGATATTTTTTATTTTTGAAATCATTGATATGTAAAATTGCAAGAAGTTTATCTTTGAAGTGTAATATTTAAATAACAACATCCAAAACGTTAAGTTCCAAGGCATAAAACCATTTCTATCATCAATTATTAAAAATACCGAACCGATTGCAAATACTGAAGCCAAAATAATTATTTTAAATAAATCAGTAAATTCACTTTTTAATTCTAAAGATTTTAGTGATTGAGAAATAAAAACAACTATTACAATACTTTGAATTAAATTAGCAAATTGCCAATTATAGAATGATGACACTTGCCAAAATGCTATCAAAAATAAAAATAACACAAATTGAACTATTTTTTCATTTGCAATAATTAAATTGAAAACAAAAAACATCCAATTGCTATTTTCAATTTTTAAATCATCTTTTATTTGATTTTGATTCATTTTTGATTTAATTCCTTTTTATAGTTATTTTATTTTTAATGATTTACAATTAACTGCTTTTCATTGCAGCAATTAAATTCAACTTGAATTGTAATATGATTAATTTCAAATTTATGATGCAACATATCTTCAATTTCTTTTCTAATTATATCAATTTGACTTAATTTTAAGTCTTCATTTAAGTCTAAATGACATTCAAAGTGAATATCTTTATCATCTAAATTCCATAAGTGGATATGATGAACATTTTTGATAGTTTCAAAATTATTAATTTCTTTTACTATCTCATTCATATCAATATTACTTGGTTTTGTTTGCATTAGTATATTAATAGTTTCCCAAAATACAAAATATGTCTCTCGAATGATGTATAATCCAATCAAAATTGTTAAAATTGGGTCAATCAAATACCAATCAAAATAAATTATAAAAATACCACCAATAATCACTGCTACCGAAGATAATGTATCTCCCAATAAATGTAAATATGCAGAACGAATATTTATATTTTCATCTTTGTCTTTGTGTAGCAAAATTACTGATATTAAATTGGCTAATAATCCAAAAATTGCCACAAAAACTAATAATTTACCATCTACAACTTCTGGATTTATTATTCTATGGTATGCTTCATAAAATAAATATGCACAGATAAACAACAAAATAAATGAATTTATAAATGCAGAAATAATTTGGGCTCTTTTGTAGCCAAATGTACGTAAATTATTTGCGTCTTTATTTGATAATTTTTCGGCTACCAATGCTAACCACAATGCTATTCCGTCACTCAAATTATGCAGGGCATCAGATAATAATGACAAACTATTAGATAATATTCCACCTATAATCTGAACAATTGTAATTGACAAATTCAAAACTACTGAAATTGCCAAATTTTTTCCACTTACATTATGGTGGTGATGGTGATTTCCGTGATTATGAGAATGTGAATGAGAATGTTTATTTCCTAAATGCTGATAATCGATATTATCATTGTCATGGTCATGGTCATGGTCATGGTTATGGTTATGGTCGTGGTCGTGATTATGATTATGAGTTGACATTTTTATTTATTTGTTGTTTATTTTAGTAATGATTTATTTTTATTGATATACAAATTATAAAATTAGTAATTTTGTATAATATAAATTTACAAAAAATGTTTTTGATTTGAATGATAAAATTTGATTTTATAATAATTTCTTTCAACACAAAGCTATTGACGATTCAGTGTATAAACTCACTTTTTAGTTCTATGCAAAAGTTGAATTCACTTTATACTAGTGAAATTAAAAAAACTGACTCTCAGTCTAACACTTCATTTGGCAAGAAATCAGAAATCAAATTAGGTGAAGTAATTGTTGTAGATAATGGTTCAATTGATGGCACAATAGAAGAAATAAAATCAAATTTTAAAAATGTAAAACTTATTGAAAACAATGAAAATTTGGGTTATGCTAAAGCATGTAATATCGGAATCCAAAATTCTAAAAGTGATTTTTTTATAATTTCTAATAGTGATATAATTGTTTATCCGAGTTCAATTGTTGGGATTATTCAGACTCTAACTGAAAACAAAACTTCTTTAGCAGGTATTCAGCAATTATTTCCAAATTTGACTTGGCAACGTTCGTGGGGACTTGCACCAGGATTTAAATTAGTAATTTATAATTTGTTTTTTATTGAGTTTATTTTAAATAAATTTAGAAGTTTAAACTTTAATAAATCTATTTCAAAAATTGAATTGCAAAAAGTTTTAGATTTGGAAATATATTTACAAAGTAAGAAATTACAGGATGTTCCCTATTTAGATGGTGCATTTTTAGGGTTTAATCGTAATTTACTTGCTGAGAACTGTTATTTAGACGAAGATTTTTTCTTTTATTCTGAAGAGTTAGAGTTATGTTATAGAGTTGCTAAAAAAAGTAAAAATGTAGTTTTTAATCCGAACTATTTTGTCATTCATTATCGTGGTGGCTCTGGTAAATCAAATGATAATTCAAATTTGCCAAAAAATGGAAAAGCAAAGTTTAACCTAGTTGCATTAAAATTACTTTATGAAACAAAATTACTTTTTACAAAAAAACATTTAAATAAGTTTACTTCAAAATTATATTTTTTCTCTGAATTTTCACTTTTTTCTCATTTATATATTTTATCAATTATTTTTGGATTTACTAAATTAGGTACTAAAAAAGAAATTTATAAATATTTAATGAAAATAAATTTCGATATTTTTAAAAAAATATAATCTAAATATTTATAATCTAATTAAATTTTATGGCGTTATACATAACTTCAGATTGTATTAATTGTGGTAGGTGTGAGCGGGAGTGTCCAGTTTATGCTATTACTGAAGGTATAGACTTATTTGAAATTGACCCCAAAGTTTGTGTTGAATGTATTGGATATAATGATGAACCTCAGTGTGCAATTGTATGCCCTGCTGATTGCTGCATCAAAATAGACTTTACATCATAAATTTAATAAAATAAATTATCTTGACTTGACAAGAATTAAAATTGTCTCTAAATAATAATCCCTTCAAACTTTTAAGATTTGAAGGGATTTTTTTTAAATCCTAAAATTATATTAGATTTTTTTAATTTTTGATAAACATTTTGTTAATTAACTGTTCACCATATTTAATTGTGATATTATAACTACCTCTTGGCAATTCGTGAATATTAATTGAGATTGAATTTGATACTGAACTTGAATTTAATTCATATTTTTGTTCAAAATGTAATTTGGACAACAAATCAAATATCTCAATATTAATAACATTTGAATTAGTACCAAATGATTTTATATCTTCAAGTCCTGTAATATATAAAATGTCTTTTGCAGGGTTTGGATAAATTGTGATTATTTCACCAAAATCATCAATACTATTACCACTATCGAATTTATTGTCTCTCAATTCTGAGTCTTCACTTTGACCTTGTGAATTGCCATTCATTGTTTTTGCAATTAACTTCCATTTAAAATCTTTGACTGTTTCTGGGAAAGTTACAGAATAATTAGTATCTATAGTTGAATACTTTTGATTAAAGTTATCAGCAATAATGTGTAATTCATAATCATCTGCTAATTCCAATTTTGTCCATTCAAATTTTACTTTTCTGTCAGTTAATACTTCATTTTTTAAAGGTAAAATTAGTTTTGGTGGAGAATAAATAGAATAAAACCTATTTTCAACTATATTTGACCAATCGCAAGCGTAAGTAATATTATCTTCTATTTTATAAGCTCTTACTTTCCAAAAAACTAATTCATCAATAATATTAACATTTTTTAATACATAAAAAGTATCTTTTGTTAATTCAGTTTTCAAAATAGTTTGAAAATTATCTAAAGAAATCAAAATCTCATAATTTGAAAAATTAGGGTTTTTATTCCAATTAAATTCAAAGTTGTTTTTCTTAAACACAATATTTTGGTTTGGCGTAAGAGTTTGCACTTTTGTATCTACTGTATAATAAGTTCTATATTCTGAAAAAACAGAATCTGTTCCGGAAATGCCGATAACTCTCCAAATGTATTTTGTACAAGGGTCAGATGAATTAGATAATGAAGAAATTATATACTCACCATCTACCATATTTGTAAAATTAACGTTAATTACATTTCTATTTTTGTCTTCTAAAGTACCTTTGTAAAATACTAAAGTATATGTAGTAAAGCCTTCTGAGCCTCTAAATCTAAATTGAGGCGTAGTAATATTATCTTGGTTCTCTAATGGTGTGACCAAAGTAATTTGAGGCAAAGTATAACAAAATGAACCGTAATCTGACCAATCAGAAGTGTCTTGTGTTTCAATTTTTATAGCCCTTGCTCTCCATTCAAAACAAATTTTTTCATTTTCAGCTAACAAACTTTCAATTTCTGTTTTTAAATTAATTGGTGTTGTTAATTGATCTGAAATAACAGTTTTAAGTACTTTTTTGATGCCATTATCATCTTTGATAATTTCAATTTCAAATTTTTTGTTATCGTTAAATTTATTATCAGTAATTGCAAAATTAATATTTGTATTACCCATTACTCTATTATTTAGTGGAAAAGTTAAATTAGGTTGTTGTATTCTTGTTTCAAATTCAAAAGTATCACTAATCATTTCTATATCACCATCTTTTGCAATTACACGCCAATGGTATTTGGTTTCATAATTATGATTAAATTTGAATTGATTAATTGAATTGCTGTTAAAAACTTGACTTAAAACACTTGTAAGATTTGTTAAGTTTTCTCTATAAATATTAATTCTATATCCAGTTGCACCATCTACTTTACTCCATTGGAATGTAATATTAGTATCTAATTTAATTGATAAATCTGCGGGAGTAAGTAAAATAGGTTTATTAAATATAGTCTTAAATTTAACAACATCAGACCATAAACCTAATCCATCAGCACTTCTGGCTCTAACTCTGATATAATAATCTTTATAGAAATCAAGAATACTTAAAATCTCTAATGTTGAACCTTTTTCTTTATCTAAAATTATTGTATTAAACATTTCATCAGTAGATATCTGTATTTGGTAAGTATTAGCAAATTGAACATTAGACCACTTTGTACTATCTTTTTGAGTTATATATTTAGAATTATTTAATGGTAAACTTATATTTGGAGTTCCAACCATAGATCTTAATTTAAAAACATCTGACCACTCACTAAATACATTACCATTAATTGCTCGAACTCTCCAATTATAATTTCCATAATTTATAGATAAATCTCTAAATCCAATAGAATCCATAACTGTAAAATCTAACTCATTAATATTAAAATTAGTGTTTAAACTAACTTGCACTTGATACATTTGTGCATTTTTTACTTTATTCCAATTAAATCCTATATTTTTAAGAGCTATATTCACATCATTATTTGCAGGATAAATTAATGTTGGTTTTGCTAAAACCAAAGTTCCTTTTAAGTCAATTGACCAAATGCCTCTACCATAAGTTCCTGCAACAAGTAATGTATCTGATTCTTGGATTTCTAATTCTCTAACAACAACTTGTGGCAAACCATCATTAAAAGCTTCCCAAGTTGTAGAGTTGTTTTTTAGTACATATACTCCCAAATCAGTTGCAATAAATAATCTTTGTGCATTATTTGCATCTTGATAAATAGAATTATTAACTGGTACATTTATCAAATTATAAGTAATATTAGTCCAAGTATCCCCAAAATCATTACTTACATAGACTTTTTCAGATGCTGAATAACCAGAACA
>JBEICW010000074.1:0-10217 GCA_040383785.1 Ignavibacteria bacterium
GGGTAACGTAGCAATATGTTATCCTCTTTTTAATTAATAAATATTTGTATTAAAATATAATAAATCAATTATGTACAATTTTATTTTTTCTATATTAAATATATTTTTGGTTTTGAGTTTATTTTCTAATAACTCATACTCTAAAAATATTAAACATGTTGTTTATTTTGATTATAGAAATGAAGCAACAGTTAGTTTGAATTTGGGTGTAGACTCAATTGCAACTGATTATTATGACAAAGAGCTTGGTGAACAAGATATCCCTCCTTTACCTCCACCTGATGCTGTTATACCAGTATTTGAAATTTTAGATACAGTTAAAAATGAAATGAAATATTCTCAAAATGAATATAAAAAGTTAGAGGAAGGTATATTTAGTAAAACTTTTTTAATTAGATTATTAGGTAATGCACAAGAAGATTTTAAATTAAGTGTTAAAGGATTACCATTAGGAATTGATTCATTAATTATAAAAGATAAAATTAATGGCAATTTATTTAGATGGAAATTAAATCAAGATGTTCCTAAAGATACAATGATGTTAAGGTTTTATTCTCAATTTGCAATTGAAGTATTTTATAATTCTTTAAATGCAACGAGTGTAAAAGATGAAAAAGATGATAATGGAAATAATAGAAATAAAACTTTAATAACTGATTATCTAAATTCAAATATTCAATTATTAGATAATAATATTATTTTAAATGATAATAAAATAAAGATCTTAAATATCTTTGATATATTAGGAAATCAATTAATATTTAGTAATGATTTGAATATAAAGGATAAATCTAAAAATAAATTAGTATTTATTTACATAGAATACAATAATGAACGTCATTTCATTAAGAAAATATTGCAATAGTTATAATATTATAAGTAATTTAAAAAATATAAATAATGGCTGAAGTAAAAAATAATCCAAAAGATTTTAGAAAAGATCAAAATAACAATTTAAATAATTTTGTTGTTATTACAGTTTTAGTTCCATTATACAATGAGGAAGAATCATTAGAAATTTTGACTACTGAAGTAGTAAAAAATCTTAAAGATTTGGTTAATGATAATTATGAAGTAATTTTTATTAATGATGGCTCAAAAGATAATTCTTTAGATGTAATAAAATCTCTTTGTGATAAGAATAAAAATTTAAAATATATAAGTTTTAGAAGAAATTACGGAAAATCTGCAGCACTATCTGTTGGTTTTGCAAAAGCAAAAGGCAAGTTGATAATTACAATGGATGCTGATTTGCAAGATGACCCTAATGAATTTAGAAATTTATGGAATAAATTAAAAGAAGGTTATGATTTAGTAACTGGTTGGAAAAAGAAAAGACACGACCCTATTCATAAAACTGCACCTTCTAAGTTATTTAATTTTGTCACTTCAAAAGTTTCAGGATTAAAATTACACGATTATAATTGCGGTTTAAAGATATATAAAAGAGAAGTCGTAAAATCACTTGATGTATATGGTGAAATGCATAGATATTTGCCAGTTATGGCTCATTGGAATGGATTTAAAGTTGCAGAATTACCAGTCATTCACCATCCAAGACAATTTGGTGTTTCAAAATTTGGTGCTTCAAGATTTATAAAAGGATTTTTAGATTTAATTACATTAGTATTTAATTATAAATTTTTAAAAAGACCGTTACATTTCTTTGGTACTATTGGATTTTTATTCACTTTTATTGGTTTTATGATTGATTTAGTTTTGTCTATCGAATGGGCTTTAGGTAAAACATCATTAAGTCAAAGACCGTTAATATTTTTTGGAATGGGATTAATTATTGTTGGTGTCCAATTTATTTCTATAGGTCTATTAGGTGAATTGATGGTAAAAAACAATAAAAATAGAGATAATTACAATATAAAAGAAAGTAATGTGTAAATATAATTTATAAATTACAATTTATAAAAATAATTATTTCAGGTAATTATTATAACTTAATTAATAATGTGAGATAAATCTTGAAACTAAATTTACCGAATAAACACAGTTTTAAATTATATTATTTAGTTCTTTTGTTAGCTTTTGCTCCTGATAGTATATTTTCACAATCTAAAACTAAAACAGTTTCAGTTGTTGAGAAAAATTTAGGAAGGAATGCAATTGCTGCAGGTATTACTACTAATAGAGTTTTTGGAATATCAGCACAATCAATGTTTTCTTTTGACGAAAATGTAACAAGTGTTGGTGGTAGTTTTAATGGTGCACAGCCAGGTATTGAATTCCGTTATACTTATGATTTAGATGAAAACGGAGATTTTAGGTTTCCTATTGGACTAAATTATGAATTTTATTCAAGTAGAGAAAAAATACCCGTACCTCCAGTTATTGAAGTAAAATTGCAACATAATTTAGAAATTATATCACCTTATGTAGGTTTGGAATATAGATTTTTTAAATTACCAAGAGCAAGAGCATACGTTTATGGTGGTATAGATTTTAGAGCAGCGATGGTTAATAATATATTATATACTAATATAATAGAAAATCTAAGAGACCCAGAAGAAACTGTTTCTAATAGTGCTGGTAAAGAAAATGCCACAAGATACGGAGTTAATTATAGAATTGGTGTAGAAGGTGAAATAAGTAATAATTACGAGATAAATGCAAGTGCTGGTTTGAATGTAATGAATATTTTTGGTAAAGACGGAAATAGAGGTGAATTGCTAACTCCAATACCAAGAAACATACCTGTTTCTTCTGAAAATCAAGAGTCAGTAGTTTATGGATTATATGTTTCAATTTTACTGCAATATAGATTTTAAACAAAAATTTTAGTTTGATATTTTAAGATAATTTTATAAGATAATTTTATAAGACTAAATATAAATAAAGAATAACTTTGAGAAGTTAAGTAGAGAAGTTAAGGTGACAATAAATAATTTAATATATAAAAGCGACTGTTTAAATTTTAGAGGTGATTTGCCATGCAAACCTCATAAAGAATTTGGTGTAAAATGTGAAAATTGTAGTTATTATACAAAGACTAATAAACGTATTTTAATAGTAAAATTAGGTGCTATTGGTGATGTAATTAGAACTACACCACTGTTAGAAAAAATTTCAGCAGAATATCCAAATTCAGAAATATGGTGGCTAAGCCAATATCCAGATATTTTGCCAAGAACTATTAATAAAATATTGCCATTTACAACCGAATCTATTGTTTTGATTGAAAATACAGAATTTGATATAGTTTATGGCTTAGACAAAGACTTACCAGCAGTAGCAATTACTAAAAAAGCTTTAGCAAAAGAAAAATATGGATTTACATTAATTAATGGCAAACCATCACCTATTAATGAATTAGCTCAACATAAATTTAATACTGGTTTATTTGACGACGTAAATAAAGCAAATCAAAAATCTTATTTAGAAGAAATATTTGAAATATGTGGCTGGAAATTTGAATTTCAAGATTATCAAATAAATTTAGAAAGTAATCGCATATTTGAATTTGAAAATGATGGTAAAAAGATTATAGGTTTGAATACTGGTTGCGGAGATAGATGGGTTTCGAGATTATGGCCAGATGAATATTGGATAGAATTGATAAGTGGACTGCAAAATGAAGGATATTATCCTATTCTATTGGGTGGTAAACAAGAAGACGAAAAAAATACTTATTTTGCTTCAAAAACTGGGGCATATTATCCAGGGAATTTTAGCTTAAAAGACTTTATCTCATTAGTAAATCATACGGATTTGATAGTAAGTGCTGTTACCATGGGAATGCACATTGCTACAGCCCTTAAAAAACCCTTAATCTTGATGAATAACATATTTAATAAGTATGAGTTTGAGCTTTATGGTAGAGGTGAGATAATTGAACCAAATAAAGAATGTAAGTGTTTCTTCAGTGCTAAATGTAAAAACTCAGAATATTTCTGTTTAGAATCACTAAATTCGGCTAAAGTTCTAACTGCAATTAAAAAGCATGTTTAGTATTATAATTTTATCACTAAAAAGACTTAAATAAAAGAAATTCTAATAGAATTAATATTCCCAATAATTTTTATAGTAAATATACAAAGTAGAAAAAATGGCTGAATTTAAAATAATGAGAAACTATATGATTGAAGTTAATTTGCCAGAATTGATAGATAATGTTTTTATTAGTTTGATACCAAGCCAAAGAGATAAAATAAATGAACTTATGCAAATTGGGATAATTTTGACTTATAGTTTATCTGGTGATAGGTCGAAATTATGGATTTCAATGTTAGGAGAAAGCGAGAGTGCAATAGATAAAACATTAAAAACATTTCCAATGTATAGATATTTTGATTACAAAATTATAGAATTAGCATTTCATAATAATGTTGCTTATAGATTGCCAGAATTGTCCTTAAATTAATTTTACAAATCTCTACATAAAATCTTTACTCAAAATCTTTAATTCAAATTTTTAAACAAACCAATTTTTGATTTCATAAATAAGTCTATCATTATCTACTTTTTCGATTGAGTGTTGTGTATGTGGAATTACCAATAGTGATGAATTTGTTAATCTATTAAAAACATCCAAAGTTTCGTTCAAACTTACCATATTATCATTATCGCCAATGCTTATTCTAACAAAGTGATTGATATTAGTGAAATCTTCTAATTTGAGAGGATTGTTTTTTTCCATTTCTGTAATCATTTCAGCAGTTTTATATAATACCAATCTCCAATCTTGTGGGTTATGTCTTTTGATTATTATGTCGGCAAATTGTGGTATTTTTTCTTGGATTTTCTCTGGATTAAGCATTTTTGTTTCTTTTAATGCAATCTCCTCGGTCCATTCAAGTTTTGTAGCCAAAGTGAATATTGTGCCAATCCTATGTAAGTTATGTTTTGCTAAATATAACGCAACATATCCGCCCATACTATATCCAAATATATCTATTTGGTCAATTTGTTTAGAATCCAAATACTCCAAAACATCATTTGCAAATAACTCAATTGAATAGACTTTTGGCAAATCCGAACCGCCATGACCAGAAAAAATTGAGAGTATTAACTTCCTTTACATCACCAATTGGTTTGGCAATATCATAAAATTGTGATTTTGCACCTATAGCACAATGTAAGATTAATAGTTTTTTCATAATATCCTATTATTACTTAATTTATTTAAAATATGATTACAAAATTAAACAAAAAGAATTGTCGTTTCGGTGAAACGACAATTCATATTATAAATAAAAAATCAATAGACAATACTAAGCAATAATTTCAGCCATTTCGAAGTAGTAGTTTTCGATTGGTTTCTTTTTAGTCCAAGTATCTTCCAATGGAGTATAGATTATTTGTTGGTTAGTTCTACCAATCATAACGTCTGTATATCCATCAATCAATGCATCAACAGCAGCCATACCAAGATGTGAAGCTAATACTCTATCTTTTACCGATGGTTTGCCACCGCGTTGGATATGCCCAAGTACAGAGGTTTTAACTTCTATACCGTAGGTTTCTGTTAAACGCTTTGCCATTTCATTAGCACCACCATATTCGCCACCTTCTCCAATTATAATAATTATTCGACTGTGCATACCTAATTGTTTCATTTTATCATAGATAATATCAAGATTTTCGATTGCCTCGGGTACTGAAATATATTCCGCACCACACGCAATACCAACGTCCATAGCAATATGACCAGCATGGCGACCCATTACTTCAATCACAAATACTCTACCATGAGAATCAGCTGTATCTCTAATTCTATCTATCGCATCTGCGGCAGTATTGATTGCGGTGTCATACCCAATTGTAAAATATGTGCCATATAAATCATTATCAATAGTTCCAGGAGTTCCAACTATTTTTATTCCAAATTCTTGATGCAAATAATGTGCACCATGAAAAGTACCATCTCCACCACAAGCAATAACACCATCTATTCCAAATTTTTTCAAATTTTCTACTGCTTTTTGTCTTCCTTCATAAGTTTTAAATTCTTCACTACGGCTGGTTTTTAGAATAGTACCACCTTTATCCACGATATTTACCGTTTTTTTTCTATCTAATAGTGTAAGTTTCCCATCTATCATTCCTTGAAATCCACCCATTATTCCATAAACTTCAATCTCTCTGGCATTGCAAGTTCTAACAACTGCTCTGATATGTGCGTTCATTCCTGGGGCATCACCACCACTTGTGAAGACTGCAATTCTTTTCATCTATTACCCTTAAAATTAATTAAATATTATTTTTTACTTTTTGCTAATAAGTCTTTAATTGAAAACTACTTTCAAATCTTATTTAAAATTATTATCAGAATCAATTATAAGAATTTATTATTTGTAGAGTTTATTTGAAACAATGCAAATATATAAAAAAAGAATTTAAATATCTTTAAACAAAAAAAAATTATTTTTGTTTATAAGGATATAAAGCGATAAAATATTAAATTTAAATATTATATTTGTAAATTCAAAGTATGTATAATTTTACAATGTTTTTCTTATGGACGTAAAATCTTTACTGAGTAATAGTTCAAATATTAATTTGAGTAGATTTTTAATGAATTGTAGTAATTTAAAGGCAAAAAAATTATCTTTTGCTATAATTACAATTTTACTGATAACATTCTTTCAAAATATTGAATTAACTTCACAAGTAGTTGAAGCACCAAAAGTAAAAGAATATTATAGGCAATTAAATGGTAGCCGATTTTATAATCGACCACTTGGCTATCCCAATGATGCAACTTCTATTAGTTATAATCCATCAATGCTAGGTTTGCGAGGTAAAGATGCTGAATTAGTTTTTGTTCTGCCATATACAGATGTTGATGTGGATAGTTTATCATATACAAACAAAGTATGGGGAACATTTGCTAAGATTTCAGGTTTTGGTATAGGATGGTTAGCAGGTAATGATATTACTCCATCAGAGATTTACGCAGGTTTTGGTATTCCTATCAAAGGTCAGAGTTTGTATTGGGGTTTTAGTGCAACTGCAACAAAATACAAAGATAAAGATTTGGATTTTGGTGATATGAGATTTAATACTTCACTACTTTTTGCGCCGCACCAAAGATTTTTATTTAGTGGTGGTGCTTCTAATATGCACGCATTGGATAGTAGATATTATTTGCTATATGCTCAAGGTGTGTATTCTCCCTTGGACTGGTTATCATTACATTACGAAGCAAAATATTCAGATGCTTTCTATTTTGAAAATGCACACATGGGCGGTAAAGATGTATTTATGAATGCCGGTATTAGTTTGTCATTATTTGAAGATTTGGCTATTTCTACTATGTATAGCCCATCTACAGAAAATATTAGAATTGGATTTGAATGGGGAACTGGAATAGGGATTGGTGCTTTTACAGACTCTAAATCATCAAAAGGCGTTAATTCTTCAGCTGACTTTTTGCTTAGATTTTCAAGTGATGAATATTTAAGTCAATCAGATTTAGCAGAGCGTGGGTCATTAATAGCACTTAGGGACGAATGTTTCCCCGGGGCTTATAATTGGCAATTAATTGATGATAAATTAATGCCAAGTGAACTATTTTCTAAAATGAGATTTTTGGGTGGTGATTATACTAAGTTTGTTGAAGAATTAACAAAAATTTCACCAGTAGAAAATGATGTATTTACAAATATTGCAAAAAATTATTATCCATTAAGTTATATACCCCAAACTGATACAACTTTAAAATTAAGTAATTTAATTAAATCAAAAAATAAGCATACTGTATATCAAGAAAAAGCTACAAGAATAAATGATAACGAAACTTCATTAATTTTGAAAGTTAAAGACGTTACAAGTAGCAATGTGGCTGGTCTAAAAAAAGAAAACTTCTCTATTTTGGATACTAATTATTTGATTACAAGATTAGAAGAAACTAATTCCGAAAAGAAACTGCCTGTTGATATTGTGTTTTTGGTTGACGCATCGGGTAGTATGAGCGAAGAAATTGCATCTATAAAGCGTAATATTGATAATTTTGCTGCTCAATTAGAAAATAGAGGTGTGGATAGTAAATTAGGTGGAATGCTGTTTGGAAATACAATTTTAAGAACTATCAAATTAACTTCTAATTTATCACAATATCGTAATGACATAGCAAAATTTAATTATGACAATAATGCCTTTGCAGAGTGCACTTCGATTGCAATTCAAGAAGCTTCTGAAATGGATTTTAGAACAAATGCAGAAAAGATAATCATTGTAGTTACAGATGAATGTATGCTACAAACAAGTGGCGATTTTAATGAATTTGACCTAACGCAAATGTTATGGAAAAAAGGAATTAAATTGTATTCAATGATTAATTTCGCAGGTCATAATGGTGGATTTGTTACAAAATTTACTTTAGGTAAAGGTTATGATATTCGCACACCGTTTAATGAAATTTTAGATAAAATTGCTGGTGATGTATCTACAACTTATGAATTAATTTATTCGCCAAAACCAAAAGAAATACCAAAAGTAATTCCTAAATTCACTGCAATTACTGGCGAAGTTAGAGATACGGAAGGTTGGAAAGTGGCTACTGAAATTAATTTTAAATCTCAAACTGGTAAAGTAATAACAACAAAAACAAATGCAATTTCGGGAAGATATTTTACATTAATTCCTGAAGGTGAAAGTTATCAAGCTGAAATTAATTTATCAAAATATGTTCCTTTGAATGAGACTGTGAATTTAACTCAAACACCAAAAGGTGATACATTAACTAAGGATTTTGTACTTCAAGTGCCAAATTCAAAATTATCAGGTATTGTATTTGATGAAAACAAAAATCCAACTATAGCCGAAGTATTTATCAAAGATGTTTTGAGCGGCGAAGTTAGGTCAATAAAAACTAATGACAAAGGTTATTATGAAACCGAAATTGAAGTTGGTAAATTGTATAGTTTATCTGCTAAAAAGCAAGAATATATAAATATTGCAGTAGAATTTGATATTAGAAATAGAGTAAAAGGTGAAAACTTTGTGCAAGATTTGCAAGTGGTAGAAGTATTAGCTGCAATCGAAAAAGGATTAACATTTAAGGTAAATAATATTTTATTTGATTCTGGTAAATGGGACATCAAACCAGCTTCTGCAATTGAATTAGATAAATTAGTTGAATTTTTGAAAGAATATCCTAATTTGCGTGTTGAGATAGGTGCGCATACAGATGACGTGGGTAGAGATGACGCTAATATGACATTATCATCTAATAGAGCGGCTTCTGTGGTGCAATATCTTGTATCTAAAACTATAGACGGAACTCGTCTAACTTCCAAAGGTTATGGCGAAACAGTGCCAGTTGGAGACAACACTACTCCAGAAGGCAAAGCAATAAATAGAAGAGTAGAATTTAAATTGATTAAGTAGTGGTTAGAGATTAATGGTTAATGGTAAGAGATTAATTGAAGAATAAGAAAGGACATTTAAGCAGCAAAAAAGCGAACTCTTTTAGGGTTCGCTTTTTTGTTAAATTTATTTCAATAATGTTTTTATCTTTTCAATGACTTCTTTAGAATAACCGTTTTCTCTTAAAATAATATTATTTTTGTTGTCAAACATTATAAAAGTTGGATAACCATCAACGTCAAATTTTGTAGCTATTTCATCACTATCTTTCATTGTTTCAAATTTTAGCTTTCTCTTATTTAAAAATTTATTTAACCTTAAAGTATCATTTTCTTTGCAGTTTAATCCTATTATTTTTAAATTTTTATTTAAGGACAAACTATCTAAGTATGGCAATGCTAATTTACAAGCACCGCACCAAGTGCCCCAAAAAAGAATAATTTATAATTTTCAGTGTTTTTAATTAATAAATTTGAAATAGTTGAATCATTAAGATAATTATTGTTTTGTAAATTTGCTATTTTAGGCTTTGCGTTTGTTTTTACATACTCAATTAATTTATTGTTAATAGTATCTATTTTAAAATCATCTTCAGTAATATCTATATTTATTAATTTGTTATAAATATTTCTAGTTATTTTAGACTCTTCACCAATTTTTGAAAAAACAATTATAGAATCTATTAAATAACCCTTTTTGGAAATATATAAATATTTACGATCATAAAGATCAAATTCCTTTGAGCTAAGCTCAAAATAAATTTTAATACAATCATTATCAATACTTTCCGAATATCCATCATAATCTATTATTTTTTTAATTAAGTTTGTATAAAGATTTGACCTTTTTAAGATGACAAAGTTATGATGATTTAAAATGTTTGCATAATTACCTAA